>VBFD01000150.1:0-10382 GCA_005883585.1 Chloroflexota bacterium | reverse complement strand
CGGCTTCCTCGCCACGATGACTCAGCTGGGGATCGGGGGCGGCCTCGGGGTCACCAGCCTGCTCGCTCACAACCGCGCCGTCTATCTCGTGATGGGAGCCGTCGCTGCGCTCACCCTCATCCCCACCGTGTGGGCGGCGCGAACAGAGGGCCTCGTGCGCATCGAGCGTCCACCGAAGCGCCCGCTCGCAGAATCGGTCCGCGAGTTCCTGCGGCCGCTCCACGAAGGCGACTTCGCGTGGGTTGTCTTCACCCGCCTCATGGTCTCGTCGGGAATCACGGTTGTTCTGTACTTCCTCGTCAACTTCTTCGGCGACGTCGTCCTCGGTCCCAAAGAGGATGCGGCGAAGTTCACGGACAACTGGCTTCTGGTGGTGGTCGTGACCGCGCTTCCGTTTGGATTCTTCGGCGGCCAGATCTCCGACAGGATTCGACGCCGCAAGATCTTCGTTTACCTGGCGGGGGCGGCCCAAGCGTTCGTCGCAATCGTGTTCATCGCCTTCTATCCGAAGTCCATTCCGCTGATATTCGCGCTCGGGGTAGCCTACGGAGTCGGGTACGGGTTGTACTTCGCGGTCGATTGGGCCCTCGCCTGCGACACCCTGCCCGACAAGACCAAGTCCGCAAAAGACATGGGGCTGTTCCACGTCGCGCTGACACTTCCCCAAGCCATCCTGCCGCTGTTCGGCGGTGCGCTGATCGACTACCTCAACAAGCACGTGGCGGCGAACGCCGGCTATCGCGTCGTCTTTTCGAGCGCTGTCCTGTTCTTGTTTCTTGGCACCGTGCTCGTGAGCCGGATCAAGTCCGTCCGCTGACCGCGTTCTCTGCGAACCGCCAACAGGCTCGCGATCCAGACCGCGGCGATGCCGATGACGCCGAACTCAGCCATCAGTCTCAACACGAGCAGGTTCGAGTAACCCGAGACCAGAAGGACCTGGAGCAGGTGATGGCCCGGCCCGATGAGCAACCAGCCCAGCGCGATCAGGCCCAAGACGATCCACTGGCGCCGGGGAATTGCCCACGCCACCAGGACCAGCATCGGCAGCAGCAAAAGCACCAGGTGCGTGCCCCACGAGTAGCTGGCCACGAGTGGGGTGACCGCCACGGCGGCGGCCGCCTCCAGGCCTCGGCCGGTGGCGCTCGCGGCTGGTGACCGCAGGACCCAGAACGTGACCACTATCGCCGCGACCGCGATCAGGGCGGTGATGATCCTGGCCGCCACCGGCGCGCCTCTCGCGGCGCCCAGGAAGGTTTCCGGCTCGAGCAGCCGAGCGATCGTCCCGCCGGGTGAGTGGTTCTCGAACAAGCCTGTGCCCTGCCCGATCGCCGGCACCACCTTGAGCAGGTACTCGAGCAAATACTGCGGCGCCGCCAGCAGCCACAACCCCAGGCCGGCGACGGCGGCCGCGGCCAGCATCGCCCAGCGCCTCGCCCACAGCAGCAGCAATCCGACCGGCGCCTGGATCAGTTTCAACGCGACCGCGAGACCGAGGGCGACGCCTCCCCACCAGCGGTCGCCGATCCATGCCAGCAGCCACACGCCCGAAAGAGCGAGCAGGACCAGGTTGATCTGGCCCTCGACGATGTTGGCCGTCGTGGGCTCGAACGCCAGCGCGATCAGCACCAGCAGCAAGCCCATCTGCCAGTCGCGCACTCGCAGTGCGCGCAGACAGAAGAACAGGAAGATCGCCAGCGAGGCATTGAGCACGAGGACCGCCGCCACGGTGACCGCGTGGCTGTCGACGCCGACCACCGGCTGCAGGAGCCACGCCAGCGGCAGAGGGGTGACGTACTGCGGGCCCGTCGGCTCCAGGCAGCCCATGGCCTGGCACAGGTCGAAGGGGTCGCGACCCGAGGCCAGTCGGGCCGCGGCGCGCATGTAGCTGCCCTGGAAATCGCCGAGCTCAGATCCGAATACGAGCGGCTGGATCAGCGCCTGCCACAGATACAAGAGAACGATCGGGACGCCCGACCAAATTAGAAGCAGGCCACTGAAACGCCGGTTGGCCAACGCCAGTAGCCAAGCCACTGCCGGGAGTCTATGGCCTCGCAGCACGCCGGGCGCACTTCCAAGACGTAAAACGAGGCGGCGCCTGCAGCGGACACCGCCTCGGCCGGGTTCCACCGGGTGACACGCTGCTGGTTTCTGCGCCGCTCTACGGCCGTTGCCTACTTATGGAGGCCAACCTTTGCGCGATCTGCGGTGGACTCGACGCCGAACGAATTAGGTTCAGCTTGCCCCGTTCGAAGGAGGGTGTCAAGGGGTTGGCATGCGTGGGCAAGAGGCGCACAATTGAGCGTCGGACCGGGGGAGATATGGCCGAGCTCAGCTACGTTCACGGCGCCAGCGACACCCCGCTCCTCGGCGAAACCGTCTTCCGCAACCTTCGGCGCACCGCGGGCCGCTTCGCCGATCGAGAGGCGCTGGTCGTCGCCCATCAGAACCACCGTTCCACCTATCAAGAGCTGGTTCAGGAATGCGAACTGGTCGCCCGCGGCCTTCTCGCCAGAGGCGTGCGGAGAGGCGATCGGGTTGGCATCTGGTCGCCCAACCGCTATGAGTGGGTGATCACCCAGTACGCGACCGCAGCCATGGGCGCCATCCTGGTCAACATCAATCCGGCGTATCGAACGTCAGAGCTCGAATACGTGCTGAACCAGTCGGGCATCTCGTTTCTGATCCTCGCCGCCGGATTCCGGCAGGCCGACTACCGCGCGATGCTCGCCGATGTCAAGGGCAAATGCCCCGAGCTGCGCGAGGCGCTCGTGCTGGACGACGGTTGGGACGCTCTGCGGCGTGATGGAGCGGGGACACGCGCGGAGGAGTTCCGCGAGGTCGAGGCCTCGTTGCAGTTCGACGATCCCATCAACATCCAGTACACCTCGGGCACGACCGGTTTTCCGAAGGGCGCCACCCTAACCCACCACAACATCCTCAACAACGGCTTTTTCATCGGCGAGGCTCTGCGCTACACCGAGCAGGACCGGGTCTGCATCCCGGTGCCCTTCTATCACTGCTTCGGGATGGTGCTCGGCAACCTTGCGTGCACCACGCACGGCGCGACGATGGTGGTCCCCGCCGAGGCTTACGAGCCCCAGGCCGTGATGGAGACGGTGCAGAAGGAGCGGTGCACCTCTCTCTACGGCGTGCCGACCATGTTCATCGGCGAGCTCGAGCATCCGCGCTTCAAGGAGTTCGACTTCAGCACGCTGCGCACCGGCATCATGGCCGGGTCGCCGTGCCCGGTCGAGGTCATGAAGAAGGTGCAAACGGTGATGCACATTCCCGAGATGACGATCGCCTACGGCATGACCGAGACCTCGCCCGTATCGACGCAGAGCGCGACCGACGACCCGCTCGAGAAGCGCGTCTCGACGGTCGGTCGGGTTCAACCACATGTCGAGATCAAAATCGTCGATCCCGCGACCGGGGCGGTGGTTCCGCGCGGGACATCTGGCGAGCTCTGCAGCCGTGGCTACATCGTCATGCTCGGCTACTGGAACAACGAGCAGGCCACACGCGCAGCCATCGACGCGGCCCGCTGGATGCACACCGGCGACCTCGCCACGATCGACGAGCTCGGCTACGTCAACATCGTGGGCCGGATCAAGGACATGATCATCCGCGGCGGCGAGAACATCTATCCGCGCGAGGTCGAGGAGTTCCTGTACGGCCATCCCACCATCGCCGACGTCCAGGTCATCGGTGTGCCGTCCGAGAAATACGGCGAAGAAGTGATGGCGTGGGTGAAGCTGCGCGAGGGAGGCGCCGTGACCGGCGACGAGCTCGAGGCGTGGTGCAAGGGCAAGATCGCGAGCTACAAGATCCCGCGCCACTGGAAGTTCGTGGACTCGTTCCCGATGACCGTCACCGGGAAGGTCCAGAAATTCAAGATGCGCGAGGTCTCGGTTGGAGAGCTGGGGCTCGAGAAAGCAGCCGAGATACGAACCGCGTAGCGCCTACTGGAGGCTCTCGTACGGGAATGCCGCTGCGAAGGGCTCGTAGAGCAGCAGGACTTGCTCGACCGGCAGCACGTCGCGCATGAAGATGCCGCCGGCGGCCACGCCGGCGTGGCCGACGATCCCCGAACCATCGTGCGGCGCGGCCATCTCCGCCCCATCCTGGGCGGCACGGAACGCCATCGTCCGCCCCGACTTATGGGCGGCATCGATCACCGCCTTCCAGGCCGCCTGGTAGTTCGCCGCGGGATCGAGAGCCGCCGGAGTCATGGGGGCGAGCGGGGGAGCGCCGGCTGCGGATGGCGCGGAAGGCTTGGGCGGTTCGCTGAGCACCCTGGCGACGGCCGCGGCCTCGGCCTCGGTCGGGCCTGACAGCTTCGGCAGGCGGGCCAGGAAGGCGGCGATCTGGCGGTCGACAGTCGCCGGCGGCTGGTAGTTGGGGCCCGGCAGGACGGTGGCGAACGGCCGGTAGAGCACGTCGAACGTCGCGGGGTCGAGCTGCTCGCGCACCAGGATCGCCAGGGCCACGACCTGCGCCGACTCGAGCGCCACCGCCGCAACCGCCTCGGGCACCACCTTCATGATCGCAAGCCTGGTCTGCGCGACCCTGAACCCGGTGGTGAACGCGTTCACCATGGCCTGGTCGGCGTTTGAGAGCTGCTTGTCGAGCAGGTCTTCGACCTCGGCCGTCGACGGGCGCTGGCGAGAAAGCACGCGAGCGGTCGCGATCCACTCCCATTGGGCCTTGCCGAAGGCCTTGACAGCCGCGGCGAGGAACTGCCCCGCCTCGCCGGCGCTCAGGAGGCGGCGACCTGCTCGGGGAGCAGGCCCTTGGCTCTCAGCTTTTCGATGGGGTGATACGCATCCACGATGCGCATCGTGCCGGATGCCGACCGCAAAACCATCGATTGCGTGTACGCGTAAACGTCTTCGTAGCGGACGCCCTTCAGCAGCTCGCCCGACGTAATGCCCGTGGCGGCGAAGAAGATGTCATCGCCCGAGCACAGATCGTCGAGGTGTAGGACCTTGTTTGGTTCATGTCCTTCTTTCTTGGCGAGAGCCTTCTCGTTTTCGTCGCGGAACCAAAGCTTGGCCTGCATGTCGCCGCCGATGGTCTTGATGGCGCACGCGGCCAGCACGCCTTCGGTGGCGCCGCCCGAACCCATCATGCAGTGGATCCCTGACCGGGTTTCCAGCGCGGCTTCGAGGGCGCCGGCAACGTCTCCGGCGGTGATCAGCTTGATGCGCGCGCCGACGTCCCGAATCTGTGCCACCACGGCCTGGTTTCGCTCCCGTTCAAGGACTACGACCGTCAGCTCCTGCACCGGCAGGCCCTCGGCCTTGGCTATCCGCCTCAAGTTCCACTCGACCGGCATCTCGAGGTCGATGACCCCTCGTGCACGGCGGCCGACAACCAGCTTCTGCATGTAGTGGACGTGGGTCGTGAACATGGATCCGCGCTCCGCCAGGGCCACGACCGAGATCGCGCCGGGCAAGCCCGACGCGGTGAGGCTCGTGCCTTCGATGGGGTCGACGGCGATGTCCACCTCGGGTTCGAGGCCGTTGCCGATCTGCTCCCCGAAGTAGAGCATGGGCGCCTCGTCCTTCTCCCCCTCGCCGATCACGACGGTGCCCCTCATGTCGACGGCGGCCATGGCGCTCCTGATCGCCTCCACGGCGCGCTGGTCGGCGGCCATCTTGTTGCCTCGTCCCTGGAGGGGGGCGGCCGCGAGAGCCCCGGCTTCTGTGACTCGCAAGAGCTCGAGCGCCAGGTTGCGATTGGTGCGCGGTTCGATCACGGTTAATCGGCCCTCTTCAGCGGCATCGCGGCCGGTAGCTTAGCCGATGCCCCGGCGCCGGATCGGCAGCTTGTCCGCTTCGACCCAAAGATCCATCTTCCGGGCGAGCCGGCGGTCACCGTCTCGATCGACGTAAACGCACGTGCGCTCCAGCACGGCGGTGACCCGGACGCTCTCGCCGCCCAGTGTGGCGCTGAACGCATCGATCAGCACCTCATCCTCGTCGAGCTCGACCTCGCTGAGCGGGCGAGGGCCCGACGGCCGGGGTTTCGTGGAAAGCACCAGCTGCGCCCTGACCATCCCGGGCGGGCCTGGTTTGATCGTGAGCCTGGACGATCCGGGTCCAGGAAGTCGCAGCGAGGGCTTCGGCCTGGGCGGTGCGGGTACTGGCTTCGGTGGTGGTTCAGGCTTCTTAGCGACACGTTTCGCCTGAGCGGGCCGAGCCTTCGAGGCGCGGCCGCCCGAGCGTGCTTTACCGGATTCCCGCCTAGAAGAACTCACCCCAGAACTTCCTGACCCGGCTTACCGAGTTCGGGAGGGTCTTCAGGGCCATAACAGGCGCCGGGCGCACGTTCGATTCGATGATCGAGGTGTCCTTCGCTTCCGGCACGCCTTCCGGGTGGACCCGGATCACGCCGTGGTGAACGCCGCCTTCCAGCACGACCAGCGCTCCCACCCGCGCGTCGCCCTCGAGCCGTCCCGTGTTGGTGATCTTCAGCCGGCTCACGGCCACGATGTTCCCGCGCACGAAGCCGGCGATGGTCACCCGCGCACTCTTGATGTCAGCTTCGATGTGCGCTTCAGGACCGATAAAAAGGTCGCCGTCACACTCCACCTGGCCGCTGAAGTTGCCCAGGATCTGACCGCTGCCTCTGACCTGCAGGCGGCCGTTGAACGTGTCGTCGCGCGACAGCACGGTCGGCTTCGCCTCTGCGGCAGCGGCCGCCTCACGTCCCCCATTGACAGCCGGGGCTCCCAACGTCTCCACACTCGTCTCAGTCATTGCGCCTCCCAAATCAGCACAGCCTCGCGGGTGGGTTCGATCGCGCCGTCCATGACCAGCTCAGTGAGCCGCTGCTTGATGCGGCCGACCTCGGGACCGGGTTTGATCCCCAGCACGCGCATGATGTCCTCGCCGTCGACCGGGGCGGCCATTCGCGACGGCCGCTCCGAAAGCACAGCGTCGAGTCGTGCCTGGAGCTCGTCCAGCTTCTCGGGGTGCGGATAAGCGGACGCACGGATGTCGGCGCGCGCGAGGAGCATGAGCGGGTCGAGCAGATCACCCGCATCGCGGGCGAGGCGACGGACGGCGCCGTCGGTCCACTCCGAGCTGTAAAACACCGGCCGCAGATGCAACCGCACGAGCTTCGCGACAGCTTCGATGTCCTTTTGCGGAAAACGCAGCCGCTCGAGGATCCGTGCCGCCATCTCGGCGCCGACGACGTCGTGGCCCATGAACGTTCCGTCGCCGGCAGCAGTGGCCGGTTTGCCGACATCGTGGAACAGCGCGGCGAGCCGCACGATGATTTCGGGGGGCGTGGCTGCCACGGCAAGAAGCGTGTGACCGTACACGTCATCGGTGTGATAGCCGCCCTGCTGGACGCCCTTGCAGGCCGCAACCTCGGGCAGGATCGACTCGAGCAATCCACCCTGGTCGAGAAGCTCGAGCGCCAGCTTGGGCCGGTCGGACACCAGCATCTTGCGAAGCTCATCAGCGACACGTTCGACGGACAGCGCGGGGGGGCCGACCCGGTCGCGCATCCTGCGCATCGCCGGCAGCACGTCTGGCGCGAGCTCAAACCCCAACTGCGCGGCAAAGCGGATCGCCCGCAGCATTCGCAACGGATCGTCATTGAACGTCTGCAGCGGATCGTTAGGAGTCCGCAGCATGCGCTTCTCGAGGTCGGCGAGGCCTCGTCCGAGCGGATCCTGGACCTTGCCGTCGAAATCTATGAGCAGCGTGTTGACCGTGAAATCGCGACGGCGGAGGTCCTCGTCGAGAGTCGCGTCCTGAGTCAGAGGCTTGCGCGATTCGGGAGTGTATGACTCGCGACGCGCGGACACGAACTCGACCAGGTGGCCCGGGAGCGTGACCTGCGCCGTGCCGAAGCGTTCGAAGATCACCGGTTCGCCCGCGCCCGCAAGCGTGGCGAACCTGCGTGCCAGATCGAACCCCAAACCGCCCTCGACGACGATGTCCAGGTCGGGGTGAGGGCGGCCGAGCAGGCTGTCGCGCACGTATCCGCCGACGATCCACGCGCGCGCCCCCAGCTCGGATGCGGCCTGCTTCAGGAGCCGGCGGATCTCCTCGTCGGCTATGGGTCGATCCGCTACTGGTTGATCCGCGCCCATTCCACGGCCCCGACCTGGCCGGCGCGGTCGCCCAATCGGGCTCGGCGGACCTTGGGCCGTCGGGCGGGCTTGATGAACGGCGACGAACGGAGCGTCTCGAGCATCGTGGGGGCCACCAGCTTCCAGGAGCGCGTGACGCCGCCTCCGAGCACGAACATCTCCGGGTCCATCGCGTTGGTCAGGCTGATCAGCGCGAGGCCCATGTATCGAGCCGACCGCTCGACAACCATGCGTGCGTGCCTCTCGCCGCGGGCGGCGGCGGCAAACAGCTCCGAAGCGGGATGCCCGGTCTCCTTCGCGAGGTTGGCGCCGCCGCAGAAGACCTCGAGACATCCGTACTGGCCGCAGTTGTCGAGCGGCCCGTTCGGGTCGATGATCATGTGCCCGATCTCGCCCGCCGTGCCGTGACCGCCGCGGTGCAGGCGGCCGTCGATGATGAGCCCGCCGCCGACGCCGGTCGACCACGTGATGTAGACCATGTTGCGGGTCCCGCGACCGGCGCCGCGATGGAACTCGCCGAGCCCGGCCATGTCGGCGTCGTTCGCGAGGTGCACCTTGGCTCCGGTGGCGCGATTGAGCATCGCCGCCAGCGGCACGTTTTTCCACGGCAGGTTGGGCGGGTTGACGAGGACTCCACGCTTGATGTCGATCGGACCCGGAGCTCCGATGGCGATGCTGGTCACCTTCTGGTTGCCGCGAAGGCGCTCGATCTCCGTCGCTGCCCAATCCACCAGGCCCTGCGGCGTCTTGAGCAGAGGAGTCTTGGTCTTGACGCTCGTGATCAAATTTCCATCGGAGCGCGCCAGGGCCACACGCACCTGAGTTCCGCCGAGGTCGATACCGGCCAGCATGGCTCGGTTAGGTTATCGGCTCGCGCGGTTCAAGACGCGAGCAGCTGCTGACCGCGCAATGTGCCGAGGATCTCTGTGGCGGCTCGCGCCCGATTGAAGGTGTAGAAGTGGAGGCCCGGCACCCCGGCCTCCAGCAACCCCGCGCACTGCTTGATGCAGTGGTCGACGCCCACTTTGCGGATGCCCTCGTCGTCCGGCTGTCCGTCGATCAGCTGCTGCAGCGCCTCGGGAACCGTGGCCCCCGACATCTGGGTCACGAAGGCGAGCGATCGGCGGCTTGGGATTGGCATCAGGCCCGGAACTATCGGCACCTTGATGCCGGCGGCACGAGCGCGCGAGACCAGGTCGAAATAGAAGCGGTTGTCGAAGAAGAGTTGCGTGATCAGGAAATCGGCGCCGGCCTCGACCTTCAGGCGCATGTAACGAAACTCGTGCTCGAGGTCCGGGCTCTCGGGGTGCTTTTCGGCGCTGCACGCGGCGCCGATGCCGAGCCGGTAGCCGTTGCCGCGCACGAACGCCACCAGGTCGCTGCCGTGCTCGAGCCCTGGGTCGGTCGGCTGAAACGGCTCGCCGGGTCCGGGAGGATCGCCACGCAATGCGAGAACGTTGGCAACACCTTCGCGCTCCATCCAGTTGAGGATTCGACGCGTCTCGTCGCGTGGGTTGGCACATGTGAGGTGGGCCATCGCCTCGATGTGGTACTGGCGCTTGATCCGGGTCACCAGCTGAAGGGTTTGCTCGCCGGTTCTCAGGCGGTAGGTCACGGACACCCAATCGGGCGCATGGCCCGCCAGCGTCGCGACCGTCTTCTCGAGCACCTCGACCTCGTTTTCATCCCGAGGCGCCATGAACTCGAACGAGACCGTCGGCCGCCCTCGACTCAGCATCTCGGCGATATGCATTCGGCCGAAGCCTACCTCAGGACGCGGGCGTCCCCGACTCGACGCGTCACCTTCGCGGCGTCGAGGTGTTCGAGCAGGGCCAGCATCGGGCGCCGGCTGGCCCCGAGGCGATCGCGCATCTGCGCGACGCTCACGGACCCGCCGCCGGCGATCAACTCCTTCACCACCTCGACAGCCTTCGCGTACGCGTCGCGCGTGAACGCAACGTCGTCACTCAGGCGTACTAGATCGCCGCTTTGCGCAAGCGCGCGCACCATCTCGGACGTGGCACCGGCTGCGCGCATCGCTTCCGCCAGCGACGGCGGAGCAAATGGTTGCGCTGCCAGCAACTCCACGAGGCGTGCGGCGGGGCCGCCGGAGGGGGCGACGGCAACCTGATGCTCGGGCGCGGCAACCTCTCCGTCGCTCTCCACCAATCGATGTTCGCCGGCGAGAGCCTTCAGCACAGCGGAAAAAACGCCGGGCTGAATCCCAAGCCTGCTCCGAAGCTCCTCACGCGGCATGCCGCGGCGGAGC
>VBFD01000109.1:0-103212 GCA_005883585.1 Chloroflexota bacterium | reverse complement strand
GTTCAGAGCTGCCTGGAGCGGAGAAGGCGCACCTGCTGCGCGCATGGGATCAGGTTTTGGGGCTGGACCTCGATCGCGCCGCCCCCAGCGTCGGTCTGCCCACGGGCGCTGTGGCGCTGCTCGAGGATCGCAAGGCGGCGCGTGCCGCCAGGAACTTCAAAGAGTCCGACAGGCTGAGGGATGAGCTGGCGGCGATGGGCGTCGCAGTCATCGACACGCCCGATGGACAGCGCTGGAAAGTCTCCACCCCGCGTGGCAAGTAGGCCGGATTCACTGCGGCCGTCTCCAATGCCCGCCAAATTGATGCCGATGCATTGTTTGGAGTTTCCTTCAGTAAATCCCTACCGCTAAGGGAAAAAGAGCAGCCACGCGCGAAGCGCCTGGCGATTAGGGCAAACCGCAGGTTGTCCCTAATTAATGTTTTAGGGGCCGAGCCTTGCGGCCCGGCCCCACGAGAGGAAGGGTCTCAGTAAGGCGCCCTACGCGCTAGTGCGACTGGGGCGTGTGAGTGCCCGACTTTCCTGGCGCCGCCGTCGGCTTGTGGCCGGTGCTGTTGCCGCTGCTGTCGGACTTGCCGTTGTTACTGCCATTGGTAGATCCGTTGGTGGTGCCGTTGCTGTTGTCTGACCGGTGCTGGTTGGAGA
This sequence comes from Chloroflexota bacterium, assembly GCA_005883585.1. GTDB lineage: Bacteria > Chloroflexota > Dormibacteria > Dormibacterales > Dormibacteraceae > UBA10449. The sequence goes on along the minus strand of VBFD01000109.1, from coordinate 102,568 downwards.
CCAGGTCACCATGCTGCGTAGCAAAGTCGCTGACGCAGTCGCCGATGCCGTGCTGCCCGGCGGCAAGCTTGGCCTTGCAGTCGGCCACGGTGGTCTTGACCTGCTGGCCCCAGTCCGCTGGGTTGAGGCTGCCTGTGATTGCGACCTCGGTCGTCGCTCCGGCGGCAGCGGCCGCGAAAGCGGCTACCGCGAAGCCGGTGGCGAGCTTGAGGCCGAGCGCGGCTCCGGCGCCGCCCAGCAGTCTCTTCGAGAATCCGCCTGAGGTTGCTCTGCGAAGCGGGATCGGCGCCGCCGCGATCGGATCGAGGATCCGATGCAGCTCGCGCTCCAGCTCACGCTCGAAGTCGACTGGACCGTTCATGGCAAGTAGAAACCAACTCCCAGCCCGGATTACCCATTTTTCCTCGAAGCGATGCGGGTTCCCTGAAGAAGCTGTTGCAGCCGGGCGCGGGCGGCGGCCAGGCGGGAGGCAACTGTGCGCTCGGGTACACCCAACGCGATCCCGATCTCGCGGTTGCTGTACCCGTGGTAGTGACGCAGCACGATCGCGGCCGCCTGCTTGGGCGGCAGCTTGCGCAAAGCCTCCAGCAGGTCGGATCGCTCTACCACGACGGCCGGATCGGAAGGTTCAACGGGCCGCCCGATGCGGCGGAGCACAGCCCCAACCTCCTGGAGACGCTCCCGGCGCTGCCCGTTGATCGCCACGTTGATGGCGATGCGATGGAGCCAGGCCTCAGCCGGGGCGTCGGGCCGCCACTTCTTCCACGCCTTGAACGCACGCTCGAAGGCATCCTGGGTGCAGTCTTCCGCCGCCTCGCGGTCGCGGAGCATCGTGATGAGCGTGCCGAGGATCCGCCGGTAAGAGTTCCGGTAGAGCCGCTCGAAGTCGGCTTCCGAGCCAGGCTTGTACTCGGGAACGCTGGGCGGCTCTTCGCTTGACTCCGAACGAATGTTCGTTTACTCTCCCTAGGGCGTGATGCCCATGTCTCCAGCCTTCTTACCAAGCTTCTTGCCGAGCGACTTCCCCGGAGAGATAACCCTCGACCAGGTCATTCCGGGCGCTGCCGCCGAATTCGCTCCGCTGCCCCCGGAGATGCGGCCCGAGCTTGCGGCAGCGCTTGCCGCGCGCGGCATCGTACGCCTATACACGCACCAGGCCGACGCCTATCGCGCTGTTCGAAACGGCCAAGCGCTTGCCCAGGATCAGCTCGCGGAGCTGAGCGCTCTCAAACACGGGCTCCCCATCGACGTCCGCGTCGACACGTACGACGGCGACACCGCATCAGGTCGACGCACAGCCATTCGCGAGGCCGGCCACGTCGTGATGACCAACCCGGACATGCTGCATACGGGCATCCTTCCGCACCACACGCGCTGGCGACGACTTTTCTCCAGCCTCGAGTTCGTCGTCATCGACGAGCTGCATACGTATCGCGGGCTGTTCGGAAGCCAGGTCGCCAACGTCATCCGGCGCCTGAAGCGCATCTGCGCCTTCTACGGGTCGACCCCAACTTTCATCTGCGCATCGGCGACCATCGCCAACCCGCTCGACCTCGCCAGGAAGCTCCTCGAAGAGGAGAACATCGAGCTCATCGAGCGGAGCGGCGCCCCGCGCGGCGAGCGGCGGCTCATCTTCTACAACCCTCCGCTCATCAGCCGGGAGATGGGCATACGCCGGAGCTCAATGCTCGAAGCGCGGCGCATCGCCGCGCCGTGGATTCGATCCGGCGTGCAGACGATCCTGTTCTGCCGCAGCCGGCTCCAGGTGGAGGTGATGCTGAGCTACCTCCGCCAGGACCTGGCCCCGCGACTCGACGCATCTCGGCTCGTGCGTGGATACCGTGCCGGCTACCTTCCACTCCATCGTCGCGAAATCGAAGCCGGGCTGCGCGACGGAGAGATCACCGCCGTCGTCAGCACCAACGCGCTCGAGCTGGGCATCGACATCGGCAGCCTGCAGGCGGCGGTCCTGGTCGGCTATCCCGGAACGATTGCGTCCACCTGGCAGCAGCTGGGACGAGCGGGACGCCGGTCCGGTTCGGTCGGCGTGTTCGTGGCCTCGAGCTCGCCCCTCGACCAGTTCATCGTCCGCCACCCTGATTACTTCTTGAGCACAGACCCAGAGGAAGGGTTGATCGACCCCGACAACCTGCTCCTCCTCGCCGGACACCTCCAGGCTGGGCTGTTCGAGCTCCCTTTCGAGGCCGAGGAGCGGATGGGTCGCACGGACGTGGGCGAGCTGCTGCGTCTTTTCGAGGAGGACGGCTCCGCGACGCGATCCGCCGGGAGGTGGTTCTGGAGCCGGCAGGCGTTTCCCGCCGAGGAAGTTCACCTGAGGCGGATTGCCGCCGACAACGTCGTCATCATCGACACCTCGCAGCCGAGGCCTTCCGTCATCGGCGAGATGGACCAGTTCTCGGCACCAGTTCTTCTGCACGAGGACGCCGTCTATCTCCATGAAGGGGCGCAGTTCCACGTGGATCGCCTCGAATGGGATGAGAAGAAGGCCTACGTCCATCCTGTCGACGTCGACTACTACACGGACGCGCTGGCGTCGGTGACCGTGCAGGTGCTCGACACGTTCGCCGGCCCGGACGACCAACCAATTGCCCGTAGCCACGGCGAGGTGAAGATCACGTCGCTGGCGAGCATGTTCAAGAAGATCCGGTTCCACACGCACGAGAACATCGGCTCGGGACCTATCCACCTCCCCGAGCAGACGCTGCACACGACCGGCTACTGGATCACCGTCGATGAAGGCCTCTGGTCGGCGCTCGGCCGCGAAACGTTGGAAGCCGGTCTTCAGGGTATTGCGCATTCTCTGCGCCACGTCGCCAGCATCCGGTTGATGTGCGACCCGCGCGACCTGGGCGCGGTCGCCGAAGTTCGCTCCGCGACGACGCGCTTGCCGACCGTGACCGTCTACGAGATCTATCCCGGCGGCGTTGGCTACTCGCGGCGCATGTACGAGCTACACCGCGAGCTGCTCGAGCACGCGGCGGCCCTCGTGCGCGAGTGCCCATGCCTGGCCGGCTGTCCCTCGTGCGTGGGTCCGCTGCATCTCGTGGAAGGAGCCAAGAGCGCATGCCTGCGACTGCTGTCAGCGACCTCAGAGATCGCCTTGATCGTCTAGGCGCCCCGCCCAGGCCGCGTCCACGTCCACAGCACTTCGTGCCGCGAGGTTTCGAGGCCGTGGCGACTCCATTCGGGGATGCGCTGCTCCGCGAGGACGTCGTGCCGCTCCCCGCTTTGGATCCATATCCGGGATCGGTCGCCTACATCGACACGGAGACGACGGGGCTGGGCGGCGGAGCGGGAACCTACGTCTTCGCGGCCGCCGTCGCGCGCCCCATCGACTGCGGCCTGCGGCTTGCCCAGCTGTTCCTCCCGCAGCCAGGCCTCGAGGCCGCATTCCTGCACCAGCTGCGCCAGGAAATCGCCGGCGAAGAAGGAGTGGCGAGCTTCAACGGCGGCTCGTTCGACCTGCCTGTGCTGAGAACCCGGTGGGTGATGGCCCGAATGCCTGGAGAGCTGGTCCTGGCGCCGCATGTCGATCTGCTCACCCTCGTCCGGGCCCTTTATCGGCACCGCCTGGAAACCTGCACGTTGCGAATGGTGGAGGAGCGGCTGCTGGGTTACGAGCGCGACGATCCGATCGCCGGCCCCCTGATCCCCGACGCGTACTTCGACTATCTCCGCCGAGGTTCCAGCGCGCTCCTGGACGCCGTGCTCGAGCACAACCGGCTGGACGTCATCAGCCTCGTGCACCTCCACTCCCGGCTCCTGGCCAGGCTCAACGGCGGCGATGCGGAGATGGACGCATCTGACTGGCTGGCGCTCGGCCGGCACCGACTCCGCCGCGGGGCTCGTGCGGACGGCTGGCGAGCGCTGCGTAACGCCGCCGGGTTCGCCGCCGACGAAGCCGCAGCGACCGCCGGCTTGCTGATCGCGCGCCGGTTGGCTCGGCGAAGAAAGTCGGTGGCCGGGGCCGAAAGTTTCCTGGGCTGGCTCGAGTCGAGAGTCGCGTCCGACGTCCGGCTGCCTGTGGCGCGAGCGCGGCTGCTCGAGTGGCGGCGCCGAGATCCTCAGCTGGCGCTGGCCGTCGTCGAGGCTGCGCAATCGAGGCTTCCGGAGGAGGCGCCGGCGCTGGAAGCTCGTCGAAACCGTCTCCGACGTAAGGTCGCCAAAAGTCGATCGCTTACAAAGAGCACGGAATCGGTGGCTGCCTCGTTATTCGGTTAATGCGCAGCATCCTGCTGTCCGATGGGGTTCAATTCCACTGTGCTTGTGAAAGCTAAGGTCGGCGGCCGCCGCCGACAGGGCGGTCAGTCTCTGGTGGAGTTCGCCATCTCCTCAATCGTGCTGCTCCTTTTGATGATGGGACTCCTCGACCTGTCGCGGGCGTTCTACTTCGCTGTGAACCTCGACGGGGCCGCGCGTGAAGGCGCGCGCCACGGCGCGTGGTTCAACACCGCGAGCAGGAAGAACATCTATCTCTACGACCAGACCATCTGGGATACCGTCAACCAGTCGCTCCAGGGCGCCGGCGTAGTTGGCACCGGTGTGGCGCAGGGGAACTGCCTGGCTCCGACCGACGGAAATGCGTTCAACAACAAGCCATACGCCAGCTCCGCCTTTCCCGCCACGGCGCAGGCCGTGAACATCTACATCTGCTACACATACCCGGGCGGCTCCTCGCAAACAGGTTCGATGGGAGCCCCTCCTCCCGACAACTCGTGGCGGCTCGGAGACATCAACGTCTCGCTGCTCATGAACTTCAAGCTCATAACCCCGTTCATCCAGAGCCTTTTCGGACAAGGTATCAACCTGGCGTACAACGAGCACTTCACCATCCAGGGCAAACCATGAGAAATGGGTTGAGCCGCGTTCGCATCTGGACACACAGCGAACGGTCTCAGGGACTGACCGAGTTCGCGCTGATCGCACCCGTGATCCTGCTCCTGACCTTCGGGATCATCGACTTCGGGCGCGGCCTGTACTTCTACATCACGCTGCAGCAGGCGGCCAACGAGGGCGCGCGAGTCGCCGTGCATGCCTCCGATTACGTCGATCCAAACGGGGTCGGCTGCACGCCACCTGCGAATGTGCACTGCTGGCCAACAGACGCTGATGTCGCCTCAGCGGTCCAAGCGCATGCCGTGACTGAAGTGCTGGCCAACCCCTGCCCCAACGGGCCGATTCCAAACGGCGGCAATCCCCAGGGCTCGCTTCAGGTTCCGCCAGCCAACACCGGCTGGATATTCATCACCGATCCGAGCCCTGGCGGCAACCCGCCTCCGACAGCCAACGGCCCCCGCGGCGGCCTGGGCACACTGCCGCCTCCCGGTCCTGGCTGCTACGCGATCCAGCCCGCCATTGGAAACGAGCCCATCAAGGTGACGCTGTGGTTCAACTTCCAACCGCTGACTCCAATAATCCAGCAAGTTGTCGGCAACAAGATCGTCATCACTGCTTATGCGGTTTATCGCGCTGAGTACTCGCCCTAAATCCCGGCAGCGAAAGCTGCAGGAGGGCCAGGCCATCGTCCTCATCGCCCTGCTGCTTCTCGTGTTGTTCGCCATGCTCGGGCTTGCGATTGATTCCGGCCGGGCGTATGTCGACAAGCGCGACCTGCAGACCGCGGTCGATGCGGCGGCGCTCGCCGCCGGCGATTGGTACGAGAACTACCTTGACCTCACCGGCAGCACCCTGCCGCAGGCCGAGCAGGTGTTCCAGACCGACCTGCATCTCTACTCCGGTCCAAGCTCCAACACTTGCACGCTGCCTTGCCCCACCTATGTGGGACCCCTGACCAACCTGCGGCAAGACAATTACAGCCTCAGCTATAACAGTGGCAGCTACCTGCTGACGATCTCGGCCACGAACACCCAGTTCAACGGGTACCAGTTCGTCTTCACGGCGACTCACTACCTGCCTCTGGCGTTCATGCAGATCTTCGGCGGCCCGACCACTGCCACCATAGTCGCCAGCGCGACCTCGATCGTCGGCAACCAGCGGCAGACCCCCGCGCTGCTCACGCTGAGCAGCGCCGCCTGCGCCACCCATCTTCAGGGATCCGGCAGCCTCACGGTGCTTGGAGACGTCTACACGAACGGTACGGCCTGTATCGACTCCAACCTGCACCTGGCGGGAAACTGTTACGGCCAAACCGGCTCGAACTGCAACTCAGCCGCCTATTACTGCTACAACGCGAGCGCGGGCTTCATCCCATATCCGCCGTATACGAACGGCGGAAATCCCTGCAACGGAGGCGACATCCTGGGAGGCCCCAACGTGCCGGCCCCCACGCTTCCCGACCCGTTGTACCAGACGCCCTCCTATCCTTTCTACTCGGGGCCTGGGATCGCCACAAATCGGGGCTCGTACACCGAGCTGTCTCCGGGCACGTACAACAACTTCTCCATAAGCAGCTCCGTCTGCTTCTTCCTGGACCCCGGCATCTACACCTGGAACGGCGGTTACGCATCCCATGGCGGCCTGGTCTCCAATGAGTTGAAGGCGCCCGACGAGGAGCTGTATACGGCGGCGGGAACTATCCAGCAGCCGGGAGTCAATAATTTCTGGGGCGCCGCCGGCTGCGCGGGCAGCTTCACGGTTGCGGCCACTGGCGTTCCGTCAGGTAATGCTCTGAAGCACCAGGGCGGTGCGGGCACATGGGGTATCGAGTTGACATCGGTGCGTTACGACCGGTTCTTCGACAACACAGTCCCGGGGAATGTCTGCTTCGCCCCGCCAGGCTGTATGCGCGAAAGCACACCCTCCGCATGTCACTTGGTGACCACAGCGGATCTGGCCAACCAGGGCGTCAATGTCACCATTACGCAGAACGCGCCCGGAGCGCAGTACTACAACGTCTACATAAACCCCCAGGGATGCGTTGGGACATACGTCGGCGGATTCCGCAATGACTTCTCCTTCGTCAACCAATTCGCGGCTCCCGTGGCGGGCTCCATCCTCGCTGGCGGCCTCGCGGGGGGAGGGTGGCCGTGCGCGCCGGCCGGCGTGACGGTGTGCAGCATCTCCTACAACGCAATCAACAACACTCCGACGCCGCAGACGCACAACTGCAACGGACAGGCGCGCGTCAACCAGCTCTGCTGGGCTCCTGACGATGAGACGGCGCCAACATGTTTCAGCGTCTGCCCGCCAGCCGCGGCCGTGCCGCAGGAGAACGGCCCCATGAACCTCGAGTACGTGCCCTACACGAGTGGTGACGTCGCCAATGAGAACTACTGCATGCAGACGCCCATCTCTCCCACCGGCGACCCGGCAGCGCCCTGCACAACGGCCAAGATCACGCCTGGAGCCGTGCAGTTCTTCTTCGGGCCGAACGACTGCTTCGACCAGAACGGCAACGGCTACACACACGTGTTCAGCGGAGAGCAGTACAACTGGATCGTCATCTACCAACTCCCCGTCCCCCCAGCCCAGGCTCCGCTGTGCAGCCCCAACAAGCTGGATGGCAACGCATTGACCCAGTACATCGGCACCATCTACACCCCGTCCTCCAACTGGGAGATCCAGGGCTCCGACAAGGCGCCCCTCGCAGGCCAGGTCATCTGCTGGACCGCGACGGTCACCGGCTCGGGCCAGGCCGGCATCGACTTCAACCCGAACTACGCGCCGGCTCCTCCCGCCGCCCGCCTGATCAACTGACCTTCGGCGGCGGTTCGACCGCGTAGCCCAGGTCGCGCAGCGCTTCGTCGATCCACTGCAGCGCCATCTCCTTGGTGTTCGGCCAGGTCTCGATCGACGAGTCCGGCAGCCCGGCGTCTATCACCACGCGGCCTGCCACACGTAAGAGGCGCCTCACCAGGGGCGCCGCCTCGGGCGCCGCGAAGGCGATCTCCTCGAGCGCGCGGGAGAGCATGAAGCACGCGGAGTTGAAAGTTTCGGCGTCTATCGGCGCCTCGCTCGCCAGCCTTTCGGCCAGCCCGGTCCTCAGATCGGACGGGTCCATTCGACGGGTATGATTCCAGATCGGGATGGACCTGACAGAACCGGTATTGCTCACGCCAGAGGGGCTCGAGAAGCTCAAGCGCGACCTCGAAGTCGCGCTGCAGCGCCGCGGCGAGGCGGGCGAGCGCCTGAAGGAGGCGTTCCAGCCGGGCGACATCGAGGACAACCCCGAATACGAGCAGGCCAAGGAGGAGGTCGGTCTCCTCGACAGCCGCATCTACGAGCTCCAGGAGATGATCGGGCGGGCCCAGATCATCAAGGAGTCGCACTCGAGCGTCGCCGGACCGGGCTCCACGATCGACGTCGTCGACTCCGACGGCCATGCAGAGACCTACCACCTGGTCGGCGCGGTCGAGAGCGACCCGTCTGCCGGACGGATCTCGGTCGACTCGCCGGTCGGGCGCGCGCTCGTGGGCAAGAAGAAGGGCGACCGCATCACGGTCAGCGTCCCGTCGGGAACGCTCACACTCAGTATCAAAGCGGTCAAGTAGGCACGGCTCAGGACCTGAACCCGGAAGCGATCGCCGACCGCACCACGGTCGGAGTCTTTTTTCGGCAGGCGGCACGGTTCGGCGATCGGCCCCTCGTCCACTTCAAGCGGGCGGGAATGTCCTGGTCGGTCGCCACGTGGGCAGACATGCAGCGCTGGGTGCTGGCGGTCGCGTCCGCGCTCGTGGAGGCGGGTGTCAAGCCCGGGGACGCGGTCGTCATCATCTCGGAGAACCGAGTCGAGTGGCTCTACTGCGACTTCGCCATTCAGTCGGTCGGCGCGATGACGGTGCCCATCTACCCCAGCAGCCCGCCCGAGCTCGCTCAGAAGATCGCGGCAGACAGCGGCGCGGTGCTGGCAATCGCCTCCGGCGAGAAGCTGGCGGCCAAGCTGAGCGCCGCCGGACCGCTTCAGCGAGTGGTGCGCATGGACGTCGAGGTTGCGCAGTGGGCGGTGCAGGACCCGAAGCACCTGGCCGACGTCGCATCTCGCCTAGAGAAGATCAAGCCGGACGGGGTGTGCACCATCGTCTACACGTCCGGCACGACTGGCGAGCCAAAAGGAGCTGAGCTCGCGCATCGCAACCTCGTCGACATCTCACGCGCGATCCTCGAGGTGTTTCCGCTGGGCCCCGACGATTCCACCCTCTCGTTTCTTCCTTTCTCTCATGTCTTCGAGCGCATCAACGGCATCTTCATCGGCTTTCTGTTCGGCGGCCAGGCATGGATTTCGCAAGGCACCGATCACCTCGCTGACGAGCTCGGCGAGGTCAAGCCAACCGTGATGAACTCCGTCCCGCGCGTGTACGAGAAGATGCACTCGGCGGTGATGGCGCGCGTCCGCGAGGCGCCCGCGGTGCGCCGTGCGCTTTTTGGCTGGGCGATCCGAGTGGGAACGCGCTTCGCGCACGAAACCAATCCCGGCCCGATGCTCCGGTGGCAGCACATGCTTGCGGACCGCCTCGTGCTCGCTGCGCTTCGCCTGCGCTTGACCGGGGGCCGCCTGCGCTTCTTCATCAGCGGCGGCGCCGCCCTCGCGCGGGAAATCGAAGAATTCTTCTGGGCGATCGGGGTCCCGATCCTCAATGGATGGGGCATGACCGAGGTCTCGTCGGGCGCGTCGTCGAACACGCTCACGCACCACCGCTTCCTCACGGTCGGCAAGCCCTTTCCCGGAGTCCAGCTCAAGATCGCCGACGACGGCGAGATCCTGATCAAGAGCCCTGGGAACATGCTCGGTTACCACAACAACGCGGCGGCTACCGCGGAGATGATCCGCGACGGCTGGGTCTACTCCGGCGACATCGGCGAGATCGACGCCGACGGCTTTCTGAAGATCACCGACCGCAAGAAGGCCCTATTCAAGACCGCCGTCGGTAAATACGTGGCGCCGCAGCCGCTGGAGTTCGAGCTCATGAGAGACCACCTCATCGAACGGGCCGTCGTGGTCGGCGAGGGAAAGCCGTACGTGACCGCCCTCGTCGTTCCCGACTGGGACGCGGCGCTCAAAGAGGGGCTCGATGAGGTGGAGCTGAAGGCGCACGTGCAGAAGGTGGTCGATGCCGTCAACGCCGGTCGCGGCAACTGGGAGGCGATCCAGTACTTCACCCTGCTGCCACACGATTTCTCTGAGGCTGACGGAGAGCTGTCGCTGAAGCTGGACGTCAAGCGGAAGGTGGTGCAGGACCACTACGGCGCGCAGATCGAGTCGATGTACGAGGGCAAAACACAAACCCGCGTAACCTGAAGGCATGGCCGGCCCCGCTGACATGTCTGAGCTTCACGCCGCGCTCGACCGCCTGCGCCCGCAGCTGTGTCACTGCGGCCTCAAGGGCGAATGCCTCGGCTGCAAAGGCATCGAGATGATCAGGGTCCAGGCTGAGGCGGTGGTCGCCGCCGCGAGCCAACCCATCCTCCTGCAGGTCGCCCAGGAAGCCTCGATGAAGGACATGGCGACCCGTTTCGAGGCCATGTCCGAGCGCCTGCTTTCCGATCCGGAGATCCGCCGCTCGGCCGAGGAGATGCAGCAGCGCCTGATGTCAGACCCGGAGACTCGTCAGCTCCTCGAAGAGCTCATGCGCCGGCTCGGCGCCCCACCTGAGGAAGGTTTCGGCGGCTAGGTAGCGGCGGGGCTCGCGGCGACGGGTTTCTTGGGCGCGGGCATGGGCTTGCTCCAGAACGGGATGGGCCCGGTCTTGAGCTGCTGGATGATCGCCTGCTCCTGCGCCTGCGTCAACTGCTTCTTCGTGACCGCCGCGTCCAGCAGCGGCGTCAGCTTGGCAATGAGCCGGTCGCGGAACTGCGCTTCGGTCACCGGCGGGTTCTGGGCCGCGGCGATCTGCGACAGCGTCATTCCCTGCGCCAGATCGGCCGTGAGCTGCTGATCGGTGATCCCAAGCGCCGAAGCTGCAGCGCCGAGCAGGGCCTCCTTGTAAGCGCCGAGGTCCGACCTCGGGGCCTTCGGGGCGGACGGCAGCAGCGCGCAAGGAGCCTGGCCCGCGACCTTCTTCTTGATCGCGTCCGCCTGGGACACGGCCGAGGCCTTGCCGGTCTGCTGGTCCACGTTGGCCACCGTCGCGCTGGAGGTTTGGGAGGAGGGAGTCGCGCCGGAGTGGAAGCCGACGGTGAGCCCGGCGGCCGACGCGGTCATCCAGACCGCACCGGCGGCGACGGCGACGGCGCCGGCCGCAAGCCCAAAAACGCGAATGACGCGAACGTGTCGGAACGTGGCGATGCTTTTGATCACCCCTCAATCAGACCTCGAATCGGCCCCCTACGTCCACCCGAAGGCGTAAAGGTTTTGTAACTAGACTCAGGCGATGGAAACGCCTCCACTAGCCGGCTGGACCGGGAGACAGGCGGTCGAGCTGTACGTCCGGACCTACACGACCATGCTCCAGAGCTCAGGCGACATCAAGATCGACTCCCTCGTCCACGCCCACCTCTCAATGGCTTCGGTTCTCCACCCCCTCGCGGCCGAGCCCCAGGTCGACATGGGCGCCCTCCTCTACGCGGTACGACGCCTTCCGAGCGCGATCGTTCGCTGCCGGCGTGTGCTCATGGGTCAGAGCCCGCAGGGCTTTCGAGCGGTGTTCGGCGCAGACATCCTCAGCTGGCAGGCCGTCAAAGCGCCGGCCCGCCGCCGCCGCTGGTACCACAGTGGCGACACCCTCGCCGTCCTCATCGCCTCCCCGTCCGACATCGACGACCTCGTGCCCACCCTCGTCGCGTACCAGATCGAGTGGAACAAGCTGCACGGCGTGCTGCAGGACGTCCCCCTGAACGACAACGACGCGCGACGAGCATCGGGAGCAGGCGAAGGCGACTGGGAAAGGCTCCGCCAGGCGTGGGGCGACGATTTTGACGCGAACCTGGCGGCGATCAAGCGAGACGAGTGCAGGATCGTCATCCGGCTGATCGGCGGCAGCCATCTCGGCTATGCGCGAAACGCGAGTCGGTGGTGGCAGCCTATCGAGTCCGCGATGGATGAGATGGGCCTCCGCGAGGCGCCGATCTACTTCGTGTCCTCGAACACGCACAGCCTCGTCAACGTCCTGACAGGGGTCGCGCGCGAATTCGAGCAGGACATCCTCGACTTCGTTCGAGTCAACGATCCCGACCTCAACGACGAGCGCCGCAAGCTCGAGGCCGGCCACAGCCGCGCCTCCCGATACAACTGGCTCTACTACGGAGCGCGTCAGCTGTTCGATCTTCATCCGGATCGCAGCCGCTTGCGCGCCCGCCGAGCGGAGATCGAGACGGCGAACGGCATCCGACACATACCGGCGCGCGGTACGGGCGTCGACTCAGCGGCCCAGGTCTTCAAGATCTCGCAGCTCGACCCTGCCGCAATCGATCCTCGCGTCGGTCCGGTCGACGAGGCGAAGCTGCGAGCGTCGAATGCGTGCATCGTCAACGTCGACTACCCGCTGGGTCTGGCCGCCTACCACATCCTCAGGCAAGTTGCCGAGCACAGTGCATGGGTCGCGGGTGTCTACGTCCTGGGCAAGGCGGCAACCCTGAACGCCGAGGTCGGCGACGTGATGATCCCCAACGCGGTCCACAACGAGCATTCGGGCAACACCTACTGGCTGGACAACTGCATCGCGGCAGCAGACGTGCAGCCCAATCTCGTCTACGGCTCGGCGCTGGACAACCAGCGCGCGGTCGCCGTGCGCGGAACGTTCCTGCAGAACCGCGACTACCTCGACATGTACTACCAGGGCCGGTACACGGTCGTGGAGCTGGAGGCCGGCCCGTATCTCGATGCTTGTTTCGAGATCAATCAGCCTGATCGTTATCCGCTCGGTGAGAGCGTGAACATGGCCAAGCTGGGCTTCGACCTGGGCATCGTCTTTTACGCGTCAGACACGCCGTACACGCAAGCGCGCACTCTGGGCGCGCGAGGCCTCAGGTATCGCGGCATGGACTCGACGTATGCGGCGGCTATCGCCCTCGCCAGGCGGATCCTGCAGCGTGAGGAGGCATTGCCCGCCCGCCCGATGGGCTAGAGCTCGTCATCAGCACGTGCTCGTGCGGATGGTTGTGCTCGCCGGCGCCGTGATGGATCTCGCCACAGGGATGGCAGCTCTCGACCTGGATGGTCGAATGCCCGATGTCGAAGCGGCTGCACAGCCGAGTCTCGAGGTCGCGCACAACATGCTCGGCATCGCCCAGCGGACACTCCTCGAGCACGACGTGAACGCTGAGCGCCATCTCCTCTGACGACAGCGCCCAGACATGCAGGTCGTGCGAGCTGATCACATGTTCCGTGTTCGCGATCTCGTTCGTCACCTCGCTGAGGTTGACCTCGCTGGGCGTGCCCTCGAGCAGCAGGTTGACGGTCTCACGCACGATCCGCCACGCGCCATAGGCGATGAGCGCGGCGATGCCCAGGGAAAGGATCGGGTCTATGTACAGCCAGCCGGTCAGCAAGATGATCGCGCCCGCCACGACCACGCCGGCGGATGCTCCGATGTCGCCGGTTACGTGCAGCAGCGCCGCGCGGATGTTCAGGTTCTTGCCATGACCCCGCAGGCCGAACACGACATAAGCGTTGATGACGATGGCGACCAGGGCTGAGGCGATGACGACCACGCCCTGAACGGGCTCAGGATTCGCGAACCTGCGAACGGCCTCGATCGCGATGGCGATCACGATCACGACCAGCGTCACGGAGTTCACGAACGCTGCGAGGATGCTGACCCGCTGGTAGCCGTAGCTCCGGCGTCGGTCGGCGGGCCGTTTGGCCTGCTCGATGGCGAACCAGGCCAGTCCCAACGCGAACACATCGGTGAGCACGTGCCCGGCGTCGGAAAGCAGTGCCAGGGAGTGCGAAACGACGCCTCCGGCGAACTCGACCGCCAGGATGACGCAGGTCAGCGCCAGCGCCCTCTTCAGGGTCGCTCCCTGGTCGGTCATTCGCTCCATGAATTCATCCTACCCACCGGCCAAACCGCTTAACGGTCTAGCGCCACCAATCTTCGCCACGTTCCAAGTACGCCAATAGCATCCCGTGGCGGAGCCCCTCGTGGCTTATCTGGAGCACCGCCAGCCCGTACCAGTCCAGGAAGAGCAGCATGGCCTCGACCCCCGCGCGAAGGGCCTTGACCCGGTTCGGCGGCAGCCCCACGTGACGCGCCACGTCGGCGGCCCGCCGAGCGTCGAGCCGGCGCTCGCAGGCCAGGAGGTCGGCGGTGGTCAGGACGCTCGGCGGGCTTCGCTTCGACAGGACGATTGGGAGGTTCGAGGCGGTGCCACCCGTGGCGACGAGCCGCTCGATGTCGCCGTCGGGAGCGTGCGCAAGCTCGCGCAGGGCGGCCTTTCGCAGCCGGGCGCGCTCCTCGGGGCGCGGCGGATCTGACAGGTACGTGCTGGAGAGGACGCCGGACCCGACGGGCAGCGTCGCCGAACGAAGCATGTCGTGACCTCGTCCGATCACGACCTCTGTAGAAGCTCCGCCGAGATCGACCATCGCCCATTCGCGGCGCGCCGCGTGGCGGCTCGCCACGCCTAGAAAGCTCAGCTCCGCCTCCCGGCGTCCCGAGATGATGTGCACCGGGGCGCCGATCACCTCGCCGGCTTTGATCGCAAACGCTTCGCCGTCCGAGGCCTGGCGAACTGCTGCCGTGGCCCCGGCGATCAGCCGCTCGTATCCATGCTTGCGGGCCCGCGCGACGACCGATTTCAGCGCCCGAATCGCGATGCGGCCTTTGGTGCCTATGGAACCGGTGCGGGCGACTCGGGCGCCCAGCTCGGGCATCTCGACGTAGTGGGCGACGTCCTCGAGCTTGTTCCGGACGACGTCGGCGACCAGGATATGGACGGTGTTGCTCCCGATGTCGACCGCCGCTAGACGCATTCAGATTGAAAAGTAACCCAGTGGAGTCATAGGCCGGATTTATTCCGGCCGTCACTTATGCTCCTTCCAGACGCCTCGGGCGATGTGCGTCGCCAGCTTTACCCACGGGCGAGGCCTGCCTCGCCCGTACTCTCGACCGCCGCGAGCCGCATATGGGGCCACTCTAGAATCTCCGTCGGTGGCAGCGAACAACAAGGTGCGCATCGAGCGAGACTCCATGGGTGAGGTCGAAGTGCCGGCGAATGCTTACTACGGCGCTTCCACGCAGCGAGCCGTCCTCAACTTTCCCATCTCGGGACAGCCCTTCCCGCGGAGATTCATCCGCGCCCTCGGTCTGATCAAGAAGGCCGCCGCCGAGACCAACGTGGAGCTGGGTCTGCTTCCGCAGAAGAAAGCTCGCGCGATCATCAAAGCGGCTCAGGAGGTCGTCGACGGCAAGCACGACGATCAGTTCCCGATCGACGTCTATCAGACCGGTTCCGGCACGTCGACAAACACCAACGCCAACGAGGTCATCGCCAGCCGCGCGACAGAGATCCTCGGCGGCGCGCAGGGCTCCAAGCTCGTCCATCCCAACGACCACGTGAACCTGTGCCAGTCCTCGAACGACGTGATTCCGACCGCCATTCAAATCTCGTGGGGGGTCGCCATCACCGATGAGCTGATCCCCGCGCTGCAGCAGCTGCAAGCTGCGCTGGAGGCGAAGAGCAAGGAGTTCTGGCCCGTGATCAAAACCGGGCGGACCCACCTCATGGATGCGACGCCGATCCGTCTCGGTCAGGAGTTCAAGGGCTATGCGGGGCAAGTCGAGGAATCGATCCGGCGCGCGCGCGGAGCGGTGGATGAGCTGACGAGCGTTCCGCTCGGGGGGACCGCGGTGGGAACCGGGCTGAACTCACACCCGCGATACACCCGCATGACGTGCACCCGCCTGGCGGCGGCGACGGGACTGCGGATCCACGAAACACGCAATCACTTCCACGCCCAGGCAACCCTCGACGTCCTGGTCGCGGCACACGGCGCACTGCGCACGGTCGCGGTGAGCCTGTGGAAGATCGGCTTCGACATCCGCCTCATGGGCAGTGGGCCCATCGCCGGCCTGGGCGAGCTGCGCTTGCCTGAGACCCAACCGGGTTCGAGCATCATGCCGGGCAAGGTCAACCCCGTCATCGTCGAGTCGGTGACGATGGTGGTGGCCCGCGTCCTGGGCAACGACCTCACTGTCACGACGTGCGGGCAGTCGGGCAGCTTTTTCGAGCTCAACGTGATGATGCCCGTCGCCGGGGTGGCGGGCCTCGAATCGATCACGTTGCTGGCGGCGTCGGCTCGCAATTTCCGCGAGCGCTGCGTCGAAGGGCTGCAGGCGACCGAGCGCGGACCGGAGCTCGTGGAGAGAAGTCCGATGCTGGCGACCGCGCTCAATCCGCTGATCGGCTACGACGAAGCGGCCAAGATCGCCAAGGAGTCGATCCGCACAGGCCGATCGATCCGCGAGCTGGCCCGCGCGCGCGGCGTGTCCGAGACGGCCTTGAACAAGGTCCTCGACCTCGGCAAGATGACCAAACCTGGTCTGGAAGGTCCGGGCGGAGGCGGCTAGCGGCCGGCTCTAGATGAAAGACCTGCGGCTCGAGGTGAACGGCGGGGTCGCAACCCTGCTCATCGACCGGCCGCAAGCCCGCAATGCGCTGGCCACCCAGACCATGCGCGAGCTCGACGAGACGCTCGGCTCGATTCAGCAAAGTGGAGCCCGCCTACTCGTCATTCGGGGTTCGGGCGAGCGCGCCTTCTGCGCCGGCGGAGACCTCAAGGAGCTCGAGCACATGCGCTCGGAGACGGCCGCCGCCGAGATGGCGCAGGCGATGCGAGCGACGCTCGATCGGATACCGCGGCTGCCGATCCCGGTCATCGCAGCCTTGAACGGCGATGCCTTCGGCGGCGGTGCAGAGCTCGCGCTCGCTTGCGATTTCCGTGTCGCCGCCGGCCACGCGCGCATCGGTTTCGCCCAGATCACTCTCGGATTGATGCCGGCGTGGGGCGCCTCAGAGCGTCTCGCGGCGCTCGTTGGTCGCGGCCGTGCTCTCTACATGCTGTTGACGGGCGTCATCATGTCCGCGGCCGAAGCGAAAGACCTCGGCCTGATCGAAGTCGTCTACCCGGACGATTCATTCGACGCCGGCGTGGGCGAGCTGGCGCGAAAGATCGCGGATGCGCCCGCCCCGGCGCTCGCCGGGATCAAGGCTTCCGTCGGCGCAGTTCGTCCGCATCACAATCCCGAGCTCGCAGACGAAACCATCGCGGCGTTCGCGAAGACATGGGCGGATCCGGCCCATTGGGACGCCGTCGCGAAGATGGAGCGGAAGCGCCGGAACCCATGAAGCGGCGCCTCCCGCACCCACTGAGGCGGTTCCGATTACCCGCGGTACTCCTTGCGGTGGTGATCCTCTACGGCATCTCCGGTTACATGCTCATCGAAGGCTGGAACCTACTCGATGCCTTCTACATGACGATCATCACGATCAGCACCGTCGGCTACAGCGAGCTCCACCAGCTGTCCACGACCGGCAGGCTTTTCACATCGACCCTGATCGTCGTCGGCGTGGGTACGATGCTTTACGGTTTCGGCGTCTTCGCCGAGACGCTCACCGACGGCGCCTTCGTCAACTACAGGAGGGAGCGGCAGTTGGAGCGCGCGCTGAACCAGCTGAGCGATCACTTCATCATCTGCGGCTACGGCCGCATCGGGACCCAGATCGTCGCCGAGTTCGAGCAGCACAAGATCAGCTACGCGGTCATCGACCAGACCGAGGAGGCGCTGGTCCGGCTGCGCAACGAAGGCCGCCTGCACGTCGAGGGCGATGCGTCGAGCGAGGAAATTCTCAAGCTCGCTGGCATCGAGCGAGCACGCGGCCTCATCTCAGCAGTCGACTCTGACGAGCGCGCCGTTTACATCATCCTCGCGGCTCGCGCTCTCAAGCCCGAGCTCTACCTGATCTCGCGCGCCGGCCGGCCCGAATCGATCCGCCGCCTCGAGTTGGCGGGCGCGAACCGGGTGATCTCCCCGTATCAGATGGCCGGACACAGGATGGCCGAGCTCGCGGTGCGGCCGGCGCTGGTGGACGTCCTCGACACCCTTCACCACGGCATGGCCGAGATCGCGGTCGAGGAGATGCTGGTGAAGCGGGGAATGGCGGCGGTGGGCAAGACCATCTCGGAGGCCGGCCTCCTGAGCGCCCAAGCAGCAAAGCTCCTGGCGCTGCGCCGCGAAGACGGCTCTGTGCATGTCAACCCGGGCGCCGACATGACGCTGGAGGACGGAGACCTTCTGATCGCGCTGGGGTCTGAGGAGCAGCTCTTCGCGTCGGCGGCGATGCTGAACTAGCCCTCTACAGTTGAAGACGTGAAGGCACTCGGACGCCGGCCCGAGCTCGTCGCCCTCGGCTCGGTTCTGATCGGCGTGGTCATCGTGGTGGGCAAGCTCGTCGTCGGGCTGCTGACCGGCAGCCTCGGAATCATCAGCGAGGCCGTCCACTCCCTGCTGGACCTCGCCGCCAGCGGTTTCACCCTTGTGGCCGTGCGGACCGCACGCAAGCCTGCCGACTCCGAGCACCCCTACGGTCACGGGCGCGCCGAGAACCTGGCCGCCTTCGCCGAAGGCGTCCTGCTCCTGATCACCGCTGCGGGCATCGGGTATCAGGCCATCCACCGGCTGACCGTGGGCGGGGCAGCGGTCAACGCCGCCGCCTATGCGTTCGCGCTCCTTGTCGCCACGCTCTTCATCGAGCTGGGACGAGCGGCCGTGCTCCGCAGGGTTGGCCGTGAGGCGGGCAGCGACGCGTTGCTGGCCGACGCGACCAACCGGTGGTCGGACGTCCTCGCGACCGTTGGCGTGCTGGCCGGGCTGGCGGGCGTGAGGATGGGATTCGCGTGGGCCGACTCGGCCGCGGCGCTGCTTGTGGCCGTGATCATTGCGCGAGCAGCCGGGCGCCTGGCGTGGCGTTCGGGCGACATCCTCATGGATCGCGCGCCGGCCGGCGCTGAACGCAAGCTGCGCGCTGCGATCGCCGGCGTTGACGGCGTCCGCGAGGTGCGCTCAGTTCGCGTCCGCCGATCCGGGCCCAAGCTGCTAGGCGACGCCAGCATCGCCACCGCGCGAATGCTTCCACTCGAAGCCGCCGGCGGGCTGGTCGACGACGTCAAGCGGGCGGCCGGCGCGGCCCTGCCGGAGCTCGACCTCACGGTGCTCGTCGAGGGGCAGTCGGAGCCGAGCGATCTGGTCGAGCGCGTTCACGCGGCGGCGGCTCGCAACGGCGGAGTACGCGACCTTCACAACGTGACGGTCGAGCGTGAGAGCGACGGCTCGCTCCACCTCACCATGCACGCGAAGCTTCCAGGCGACATGACCCTCGCAGCAGCGTCGCAGGCCAGCGCACGACTCGAGAAGACACTGCGCGCCGAGCTGCCCGATGCCACTCGTATCGACATCCACCTGGAGCCGATGGAGCCGGTCTTCGTGGCGGGCGAAGATGTCACCAAGCGACGCGCATTGCTCGCGCAGCGGATGCGCGAGGTCGTCGAATCGCAACCGGCGGTGAAGCGCTGCGTCGATGTGGAGCTGAGCGACCGTCACAACCGAATCCATGCGCATGTGGTGGCAGAGCTGTCCGGTGACGTCAGCCTCGAACAGGCGCACCAGGTGGAGACCGAGCTGGAGGAGATGATCCGTCGCGCGCTGCCTGAGGTGCACGAGGTCACAGCCAGGGCGACGGCATGAGGCCGGGACGCGCAGGAGATCTGCCCGCGGTGCTCGAGCTCATGCATGCCGAGGTACGCGCGGGCCGGCAGGATTGCGTGCCGGGCGAAGCCCTACTTCAGCGGATGCTGGCCGGCTTCGATTGGGGCGCGCGCTCGAGGATGGTCGAAGGTGGGACTGGGCTGGACGGGGCAGTTCTCGTCGCCGGCCGATCGACGCCGGAAGGAGTGATCACGCAGGTGTCGGTTGCCGCTCTGCGGGCTGAGCTGAGGCGTGACCTGCTGCGGTGGGGATTCGATCTTTCCAAAGCCTCTGGCGCCGTCGCCGCGCAGGTATGGTGCGGGCGGGGGCACACCGACGGCCTGGCTCAGCTGGGCGCTGAGCTCGTGCGGCCGTGGTGGCGCATGGACATGAGCATCTCCGGCGACCTGCCGGCTGTGACGCCGGTTCCCGGATACGAGCTGCGCGATGGAAGTGGGGTTGCTCCTGGTTGCTGGTCTGATGTCCACAATCGTTCGTTCGCCGACCACTGGCGCTTCTCGCCGCGCCAGGAGGTCGAGCTGGTGACCGGGCGCCCGCCCCATCTGGCGCTGATGGCGACCACCAAGGACGGAGCGCCGGCGGCTGTCACGCTCGCCCACGTCGAGTCGTACGTCGAAGATGCCCGCCCGCAGCCGGTCGGGATTGTCAGCTCAGTTGGCACCGTCCCCGAGCACCGGCGGAAAGGACTCGCCATGTGGCTCGTGGCCGAGGCGCTGCGCCGCCTTCACGACGAGGGTGCGCGCTCGGCCTCGCTGTACGTCGACGGCTGGAATCACACCCGGGCTTTCGATGCCTACAACAAGATCGGCTTCGCTTTGGCGTTCGAGTCGGAGGTCTGGGAAGCTAACCTTCGGTGACTATGCGGTTCCTGGGGGCGCTGACAGCCCTGGTGCTCCTGGTTGCGGCAGCATGCAGCCCGCCGCCATCGGAGCGGCCCATACACATGGGGACGAGCAATCTGAGCTCTCCTACCCCGTTACTCGCAACCGCCATCTCACATGCCACGCACCTGGGCAAGGCCGGTCCGGCGACCGAGGTCGATCTGAGCCTCGGCCTCAAAGTGAGGCGACCGGACGAGCTGGCCGAGCTCCTCGCCTCCGGCCAGACAGTGACGCCTGATCAGTACGCGGCCGAGTTCGGGCCCGACCCGGCGGGGGTGCAGGCCGCCCTCAGGACCCTGACGTCGGGCGGCCTGCATGCAACATGGCGTCCGGGGTCGGGCCTCATCGCCGCAGCCGGGCCCGCGCCGGCGGTGGCGGCAGTGTTCACGATCGACATCGAGGACTATCGCCTCGCCAACGGCACCACGTTTTACGCCTCGCTCGATACCCCGCGCCTACCAGCGGACGTCGCCGCGGTCGTCACCAGCGTGACCGGCCTCGACAACTTTCGGCGTAATCGCACCTACGCCGTGCGTCCAGGCGGTATGACTCCGGCAGACTTGGTCACCTACTACAACCTGAAGCCGCTTCGTGACAGCGGACTCGACGGCACTGGCATCACGATCGTCCTCCCCGAGATCGACGACCTTCCGAACCTGACGGACCTCAACAAGTTCGCGACCAAGTTCAGCTTGCCGCCGTTCGACCCTCTGGTGACTATCAAGCGCGATCCGGCGTGGGGCACACCTGAGAAGCCGCAAGGAGAGGCGGTTCTCGACCTCGAGGTCATACACGAGATCGCCCCTGCGGCGAAGATGGTCGTCTACCTCTCAGCTCCGGACTTCGCGCACGCGGACCGAGCATTCGACCAGCTGGTCACCGACCATCTGGGCTCGATCATCTCCGAGAGCCTTGGGGCCTGCGAACCGGAGACCCCGCTCGGCCATCGCGACAGCTACGCGAACATCCAGGACCGCTCGGTGGCCTTGGGGATGTCGCATTTCATTGCGAGCGGCGACAGCGGCGCTTTCACATGCGGCGTCGATCAGCCACCCGCGGCGAGCTTTCCATCGACGCTGGCAAACGTGACAGCGGTCGGCGGGACGACCGTGTTCGAATCGGTGCAGGGCGTCTATTTCAAAGAGGCTGCGTGGGGCGGACCCATCGGTGAGACCGGGTCGGGCGGTGGCGCCAGCCAGTTCTACCCCATACCGGACTACCAGAAGGCAGTCGGCGAGGCCGCGGGACACAGCTTCCGGCAGGTGCCCGACGTCGCGGCCGACGCCGACCCGAACAGCGGGTTCGCGATCGTCTTCGGGGGCCAGGACGGCCAAGCCGGGGGCACATCGGCGGCGGCACCATTTTGGGCGGCGACCATCGCGCTCATCGACCAAGATCTGAAACGAAAGGGCATGCGCGAGACCGGTTTCGCCAATCCCGCCATCTACTGGATGGGGACGAATGCATCGAAACTGCCCGCCAATCCCTTCCACGACGTCAAAGTCGGCAACAACCTTGGCTTCGACGCAGTGCCTGGCTGGGACTTCGCGACGGGGTGGGGAAGCATGGACGGCGCCGCGCTCGACGCCGCCTGGATCCTCTACATAAAAGGAGGGGGAGCGTGACCGGCGAAGCCGGCGACAGGCGGCGAGCTCCGGACCGCCGCAAGTCGAAGCCTGATGAGCCTGCCGCCGGACCTCCACTCGTCCTGTGCCCGCACTGCGGATCGATGGTCCCGGCAGGCGAGTTCTGCGGCCATTGTGGAGCCCACCTCACGCGAGGCAGCGCCAGCCGAAGAAACGCTTTCGCGGCTGTGCCATCGGAGCCGGTCGTGCACCTGTCGATCGTGACCACGCTCTTCCCTCACCTTCCACACCGCCGCGGCGGCGCTTTCCGCTGGGCGCTCCTGGCGGGCAGTGTGGTGGTGGTGATCCTTGCCGCGCTGCATTTGTTCGCGCCCGCAACGATCGCCGCGGTCTTCATGCTGCCGGTCCTGTACCTCCTGTACCTGTACGAGGTCGAGGTCTACGAGTCAGAGCCGTGGCTTCTGATCGCGGCAACGATGGTCACCGGCGCGGTCCTCGGATATGCGTTCACAGCACTGACCGGCGGGGCCGTTTCGGGCCTTCAGATCAGCGGCGACACCGAAGGCAACCTGCTGTTGGCGGGCGTCGTGATCCCAATTGTTGCCCAGACACTGATGCTGGCCGGCCCACTGTTCCTCTACTTCTATAGATCCGCGCTGCGCGAGCCTCTTGACGGGCTCACGTTCGGAGCGGCATCGGCGCTCGGGTTCACTCTCGCGACGACGCTGACCGCCATCTGGCCGCTGCTTACCGGCCCTCTGGTCGGCACCGGCTCGCCAGTGGACTGGGCGCTGCGCCTGCTCAGCGCCGGCATTCTGATCATGCTCATCAACGCCACCACCACATCGCTGGTGACCGCGTCGGCGTGGCTGCATCGCTACGACTTGCGGCGCGCGGGGCGAGGATGGGAGGCGACTCTGCTCGCGACGGTGGTGGTCGCGGTTGGTGCGCAGGTCATCCTCGGCATCCTGTCGGTGGTGGTATCCGACCTCGTGCTCCAGGTCGGCATCCGCGCGGTGGCTGCGGTGGCACTGCTCATGTACGTGCGGCTCGTCATCCATCAGTCGCTGCTCGCCGAGGGTGCCGCCCATGAGATCGGCCCCGACGCGGCTTGCCCCGAATGTCATCGCATCGTGCCGACCATGCTTTTCTGCCCGTCGTGCGGCGTCGCCCGGGCGGCGGCGAAGCAGACACGCATGCACTCGGCCACTACCAAGTAGATGGCTGTCCAGACCAGGTTCTGCGGCGCATGTGGCGCGCAGGTCGCGCCCGGCGCTCCATTCTGCGGGCGGTGCGGCGCTCCTCAAGGGCCACTACCTGTCGCAGCGCAACCCGCGTACGCCTACCCAGCCGCACCCCCACGCCAGGCGGCCGGGCTGCGCCGGGTCGGGGGTTCGCAAATCGCGGTCGCCACGGGGCTTCTCATCATCCTCGCGGCCGTGACTGTGGGGCTGAGCTCGTTTGTCGCCTCTCAGGTCATCGGCACACGCAAGCCGTGCACGTCGAACTGCGGGGCCAGGATCGTCACACCACTGCCCGCGCCCGCGACCTACAAGAGCTCGACATTCGGCTACACGGTCGAATACGACCCGGATTGGACGGTGCGCACGCAGGACGCGCAGGGCGTCATCCTCGCCACCAAGCTCGGCCAGCTGCAGGTCACGGGATCGAAGTCCGGCACTCCGCTCGACCAGGTCCTGGGATCTGTCGTCACCGCGCTGCCGACAGCGAGCTGGCAGGACGTCGCGCACGTCTCCGACCTCAAAGGTGCACACATCGGCGACCAGGATGGAGTCGGTGCCGTCTACTCGGCGAACCTGCTGGGGTCGAACGCGACAGCGGCCAAGGTCAGGTTCTTCGTCGTCGTCGCATCCAGAGGCGGCGTCACCGTCGCCATCTTCGGAGTCGATCCCGCCGACCCCAAGAACTCGCCGAACGGAATTCCTGAGGATCAGGAGTTCGACTCCCTGCTCCAGGAATTCCAGTGGGCCACGGGCTAGGCTAGACCCGCTCTAGGGCCAGGCGCGCTCCAAAACCCAACAGCACGACACCGGTCACACGCTGCATCCATTGCCGGACCCTTGGCGCCGTGATGAAGTCGCGCATCCGCGTGATGAACAGGCCGTACAAGTTCATCCACGTCCAGCCGATGACGGCGAAGATCAAGCCCAGCTCGAACAATCGCGGCAGCAGCACTTGACCGGGCGCCACGAACTGCGGCAGAAAGGTCACGAAGAACACGCCGAGCTTGGGGTTTGAGATCGCCGATAGAAAGCCCTGGCGAAAGATGGCATGAGCGGGCGCCGGCGGCGGCGCATCTGCCAACAGGTCGGCGGGCCGCCGCCGCGAGTCGAGCAGCGTGCGCACGCCGAGATAGGCGAGGTACACAGCGCCGGCAAGCTTCAGCGCGAACAGCAGCTCGCCCGATGCTCTCAGCACCGCGGACAAGCCGACGGCGGTGGCGGTCACCCAGATCGACAGCGCGAGCGCGATACCGGTGGTCGTCAGCAAGACGCCTCGGCGGCCGTGCGCCAGGGCATTCTTGGTCACCACCGCCATGTCCGGCCCCGGCGTCACCGCGAGCAGGACCGAGACACCGATGAACGCCAGGAGCTGTGTGTCCACGCCTACGGTTCCTCTGGTAGATCGAAGCTGATCTCGTAGACGCCGCCGGTCAGCTTGGCGTGATGGATCCAACCCATCTTGCGCAGCAGTCCCAGCATCTGCTGATTCTCGGGCAGCACGATCAGGGTGAATGTCTTGATTCCATGCTCGCGCGCGACCTTCCCCAGGATGGTGAGCAGCGCGCTTCCCAGTCCGCGCCGCTGGAACTCGTCCACCACCGCGACCGCCGTCTCGGCCACGTCGGTCTCGGCGGCGCGGTCATAGCGAGCGACGCCGACGATTCGCTGCTTGCCTCCGGGTTTGTGCGTGGTGCCGACGATCGCAAAGCGGTCGTTGTAGTCGACGACCGCCAGGCGGTGGGCTAGCGCGTCCGGAAGACGCTTCAAGGGTGAGAAGAACCGGAAGTACACGGTCCGTTCCGACATCGCGGCCACCGCGTCGATCAGCAGTGGCTCGTCCTCCGGGACGATCGGCCGGACGTGGACCTTTGTCCCGTCGGTGAGCTCCAGCACACGTGGCTCGAAGCCGGGTGACGCCATAACCCCATCAAGGTAGGGGAACCGGCGGCTACGATCGCGATCGATGACCGGCATGAGGCGCTGGCGCAACCTGGGCATCGCGGCCGGAGCCTGCGCGGCTGCGCTGTTCGCCGCCTTCGACGTCTATCAGTGGCTGGCCGCTTATGCCTCCGATCACTTCCACAACGATTTCACCTTCTATTACGCCGCCGCGCGGATCGGCACCACGCACGGCTGGCAATCCATCTACGACCTCGGCTTGCAGCAAGCGGAGCTAAACGCCCTGGGATCTGGCATCGGCGTCGCGCAGCTGGCGCGATACATCAGCCCGCCGCCAGTGGCGTGGCTGGCGCTTCCCTTCACCCTGCTTCCGTACCCGGTCGCTTACTGGCTGTGGAGCGCACTGCTGCTGGTCGCCCTGGCGGGGACCTGGTACCTCGCGGCACCAGGAGCAGGTCGCCTGCGGCTCCTCCACCTGGTGGCAGCGGTGGGCTGGGTGCCTGTCATCTACGGTCTGCAGCTCGGCCAACCCGGCATCTTCGTCGCACTCGGCGCGGCCGGCTCCTACGGCCTGCTGCGATCGGGGCGCCCGTTCCTGTCCGGCCTCGCCCTGGGCGTCATCGTGCTCAAACCGCAGCTCGGTTTCATGCTGCCCATCGCGCTGGTCGTCGCGGGGCGGTATCGCGCATTCGCGGGTGCGGTCGTGGCGATCGGGCTGCTCGCGCTTGCCTCTGCCGTCAACATCGGACCCGCTGGCATCTCGGCCTACGAGCAGAGGTTGAGCTTCGCCGCGAGCGTGGCGGTCAACCGCGAGCTGACGCTGGCGCCATACATCGGAGACCTCGCCGTCACCCGAGTCGTGCAGGCGGCAATCGCGATCTGGGCGCTGGCCCTCTTCTATTCAGTGCGCTTTCGCAAGCGACCCGCCGAGTGGATTTACGTCGTCGCGATCGTCGGTGGATTACTTGCGAGCCCATATCTCCACATCGACGACCTCGTCATGCTCGGTCTCGCGGGGTGGCTGTACCTCCGCATTCCAGAGCGACCCCCATGGTCCTGGGCGTTTGTGCTCGCAGTCTTCATCGCCATCGAGGGGATCACGGAATGGGGCCCGATTCCCTTCATCGCGGGCGAGATCGCAGCTCTGGTGCTCCTCTCAATCGCGGCGCTGAAACATGACGACGGCGATGCCGAGCATCACCGCGCCGAAGGCGAGCACGATGCCGGCCTCCAGCGGGATGGGGAGCACCTGGCCATTGATCGTCAGCGCGAATCGCTCGACCAGCGCACTGGATCGGCCTGAGTCCGAGAGCACGACCCGTCGCAGCGGATCGATCCCATACGAAGCTGGGTCAAGTCGAGTCAGCCACGTCATCCAACCCGGCAGGTTGGTCAGGGGAAACAAAGCGCCTGACAGGAAGAACATGGGCATCATCAGGAAGTTCATCACGACCTGGAAACCCTGCAGTGACTTCATCGTCGACGCAAGGGCGACGCCGAACGATGAAAGACCGAACGCGAGCAGCGCGGCCAGCGGGATCAGCTCGACGATTGTGAGAAAGCTGAGCTTGACGCCCACGAACGGCGCGAGCACGAGCAGGATCAGGCCCTGGATCATGGCTTGCGTGGTGCCGCCAAGCGCCTTGCCGATCGCCACCGCGGATCGGTCGATGGGCGCCACCAGAACCTCTTTGAGGAAACCGAACTCCCGGTCCCAAACGATCGACATCGCGCCGAAGATGGCGGTGAAGAGGATCGCCATCCCGATGATGCCCGGATACATGAACTGGATGTAGCTGAAGCCGCCCGCGGTTCCGAACACAGTGCCGCGGCCCAGAGATGAGCTGAGCCCTGCGCCGAAGACGACGAGGAACAGCAGCGGCTGCGCGAGCGATGCCACCAGCCGCCAGCGGTCGCGCCAGTACCGGAGTATGTCTCGGTACCAGATGATGTAGATCGCGCGCAGGCTGGCCATGCGCGTGTCCACTGGCGCGAGGGCGGGAGCCACGGATGCGGCTGCCGCGATGCTCATCGGCGGCGACCCATCCAGCGGCTCGCCATCGCGCGCATCTGGTCCTTGGTGCCCGCTTCTTCATCGCGGATGGCGTGACCGGTCAGCTTGAGGAACACGTCATCGAGACTCGGCCGCCGCAACGTAACGGTGTCCACCGGCGCCGTCAGCTCGCGCACAAGGCGTGGAACGAAGACCTTGGCGTCGGGAACCTCCATCCGCAGGCTGCCGTTGTCGCGAATCGCCGTGACGCCGAGCAACTTCTCGATCTCGGCGGCCGCATCGTCCGACTTGCTCGACGTGATGGTCACGACGTCGCCGCCGACCATCGCCTTCAGCTCGTCTGGCGTGCCGAGGGCGACGATCTTGCCGCGGTCGATGATCGCGATGCGATCGCAGAATTCGGCCTCGTCCATGTAGTGCGTGGTCATGAAGATCGTGATGCCCTTCCGGTCGCGCAGCTCGTTGAGGTGAGTCCAGATGCTCTGCCGAGTCTGCGGGTCGAGTCCGAGCGTGGGCTCGTCCAGGAACAGGATCTCCGGCTGGTGGAGCATGCCCCGAGCGATCTCGAGACGGCGTTTCATGCCGCCCGAATACGTCCGCACCTGCGAGCCGGCGCGATCGGTGAGCTGGAGCAGAGCCAGCATCTCGTCGATGCGCTTGCCCCGCTCGCTCGCCGGGACGCTGTAGATCCACGCGTGAAACTCGAGGTTCTCGCGGCCCGTCAGCACGTCGTCGAGCGATGGGTCCTGGAAGACGAGACCGATTCGCTGGCGGACCCGAGCCGGGTCCTGGACGACGTCGATGCCAGCAACCTTCGCGGTGCCGGCCGAGGGCGTGAGCAGTGTGCAGAGGATCGAGATGGTCGTGGACTTGCCGGCCCCGTTTGGCCCGAGGAAGCCGAATATCTCGCCGTGACGGACTTCGAGATCGATGCCGCGCACGGCTTCCACCTGGCCGTATCGCTTGACCAGGCCGCTGGCCTGGATTACCGCCTCCGAGCTGCCGTTCATGCCTTGACCTGACTGTAGCAGCGAGGCATCTGCCGGCTACTCGCCATGGCGGCCGGCGCCTTCGCTGAAGCGCTGGGCGCCTGCTTGAGGCTCACCCGAGCGGACCACGTCGATGCCCCCGCGGTACTCAGCTCGCATCGCCTCATCCATCGACAATGACCATTGCGCCAACACGCTGCGGCGATCGGCGCGAAGTGCTCCTTGCGGAAACTCGGCCAGCCTTCGCGCCAGCGCCACCGCCTCCACGAGCGCGGTGCCCGGCGGCGCCAGCCTCTCCACGAGGCCGATACCAAGGGCTTCGACCGCATTCACCGCGCGGCCTGTCAGCACCAGGTCCATCGCCCTGCCCTCGCCGATCATGCGGGGCAAGCGGATGCTGCCGAGGTCGATGAGCGGGACGCCGAAGCGCCGGTTGAAGACACCCAGGGTCGCATCCCTGCCGGCGACCCTGAGGTCGCACCACAGCGCCAGCTCCAGGCCACCGGCGACGGCGTAGCCCTCGATCGCGGCGATGACCGGCTTGTCGAGGGCCATGCGTGTCGGGCCCATCGGACCGGGGCCCGTCTCATCCAGGCGGTTACCCTCGCCGCGCGCCAGCGCCTTCAGGTCGAAACCTGAGCAGAAGTTGCCGTCGGCGCCGGTGAGGACGGCCACCGCCAGGCCGTCGTCCGCGGCGAAGCGCTCGAAGCAATCGACCAGCAGTCCCGCCGTGGCCGGGTCGACCGCGTTGCGCACGTGAGGCCGGTCGATGGTCACGACCACCACCGGGCCGTCGGGTTCGTACCGAACGGTCACGGCCGGGACCGTCTCGTCATCGGTTCCCGGAGGTTTACTCCGCGTCCATGAACGGATAGCGGTGGTCGGTGGGCGGGACGTATGTCTCCTTGATCACGCGCGGGCTGGTCCAGCGGATGAGGTTGAGGATCGACCCCGCCTTGTCGTTGGTGCCTGAAGCACGCGCGCCGCCAAACGGCTGCAGGCCGACCACCGCGCCGGTCGGCTTGTCGTTTATGTAGAAGTTGCCCGCGGCGTTGACCAGAGTCTCGGACGCCTTGCGGATCGCCTGCCGGTCGCGCGCGAAGATGGCCCCGGTGAGCCCGTAAGGGCTCGTGCGGTCGACGAGCTGGAGTGTGTCCTCGAATTTCCCGTCGGCGTACGGATACACCGTCAGGACGGGTCCGAACAACTCCTCTTTCAGGAGCTTGAAGTCGGGATCCGTGGTCTCGATGACCGTCGGCCTCACGAACCAGCCCACCTTGTCATCACCCTTGCCGCCCGCGACCACCTTCGCGGTCTCGGACTTGCGTGCGAACTCGATCGCGTCCATGTGCTTGGCATAGGCCTTGCCATCGATCACCGCGCCCATGAAGTTGCGGAAGTCGGCTACGTCCCCCTGAGGGATGGCGTCGACCTCATCCGCCATCTCAGACCGTAAGCGCTTCCACATCGATTGCGGGATGTAGGCGCGAGAGGCTGCCGAGCATTTCTGGCCCTGGTACTCGAACGCCCCGCGAATGAGCGCGGTGCGCAGCGCATCTGAGTCGGCCGACTCGTGGGCGACCACGAAGTCTTTGCCACCGGTCTCGCCGACAAGCCGGGGGTACGTGCGGTAGTGATCGACGTTCTGGCCGACCGTTCGCCACATGCCCTGGAACACCTCGGTGGACCCCGTGAAATGGATGCCCGCGAGCTCCTTGTGCGCAAGGACCTGCTCGGAGATCGCTTGCGCGCTGCCGCTCACCATGTTGATGACGCCGGGCGGAAGGCCGGCTTCGTTGAGCAATTCCACGAGGAAGTGGTTGACGAGCAGGGTCTGCGTCGCGGGCTTGAAAACGACCGTGTTGCCCATGAGCGCGGCTGCGGTCGGAAGGTTGGCAGCGATCGAAGTGAAGTTGAACGGGCTCACGGCGAAGATGAAGCCTTCGAGCGGCCGGTATTCGAGGCGGTTCCACGCGGTGCCGTCGTTGAACGGCTGCTGGCCCAGCAGCTGGTCGGCGAAGAACGCGTTGTAGCGCCAGAAATCGACGGACTCACAGGCCGCATCGATCTCCGCCTGGTGCACCGTCTTCGACTGGCCCAGCATCGTGGCCGCGTTGATCGTGTCGCGCCATGGGCCCGCCAGGAGCGAGGCCGCCCTCAACAGGACCGCGGCACGGTCGTTGAACGAGGTGGCTGCCCACCCGCGTCGCGCCTCGAGCGCGGCCGTGACGGCGTCGTCAAAATCCTTTTTGCCTCCGACGGCGTATTCGGCTATGGCCAGCTCGTGTCGATGCGGCGAACGGATGTCTGCTCTCGATGAGCCCCACCGGCGCTCGCCCCCGATCTGCATCGGGACCTCGGTGCGGGCGTCGGTCAGCTCGGCAAGCCGGGCTTTGAGGCTCGTGCGGTGCGGATCGCCGGGCGCGTAGGCGCGAACCGGCTCGTTGACGGGAGTTGGGACCTTGAAGTGTCCATCAGCGGTCATATGGGCTCCTGAAATGAAACGGGCGGTTCAGAGAAGATGATGGTACGGGGTAGCACGTAACCCGGGGTCGTATCGGCCTAGGAGCCGTCAGGACTCTTGGAGGCGCTGCGGTGATCGGCCATTCTCCTGCCCAGACCTCGTCGACGTCAGAGCGTGTCCGCAGGACCGTCGCTCTGCTGTCTCGGCGCGGATTCGCCCTCGGTCCGGAACGCCTGGGCAGCCTGTGCCTTGGCGGGCCCGTGTCCGAATCCGAGGTGCGGTGGGCGGTGGCAGCTTCGGCTGAGCTCTCGTTCGCCCACGACCTGGTTTTGCAACCGTCTGACGGACCCCGCGCCGGTGATATCCGCTCGCGCGCCGCCGATCACGCTTCCGACGCGCCGAGCTACCTGGCTATGACCCTGCGCTTCGTGCGGGCGCTCGTTGCTTTCGCGCCCTTCATCCGCAGCGTCTCCATCGCCGGTTCGCTGGCAAGCGGCGGTTTCCGCGCTTCCGACGATGTCGATTTGAACCTCATCGTCGACGACGGCCGGCGCCACCTCGCATACGTGGCGGTCAACGTCCTCGGCTTGCTCCATGCAATGCGTCACCGTTCCAAGCCGGTCGACGACCTGACGCGGCGCCCTCTTGCGCCCCGCCTGATGACGGCCAACCTGATCCTCGAAAGCTCGCAGTGCCATCCGCTCGTGCGTCAGGACGAGGACATGGCGTTCGAGCTTCTGATGTCGCGGCCGGTGTTCGGCCTCGACGTCTTCGACGAGGTGCTGGACGCCAACCAGGCGCTCCTCGATCACTTTCCGCAGCTCGGGTACGGCTCGAACATGCAGGTCATCGATTCCGGAGCGCGCCCGCGCGTACCACAGTGGCTGTTTCCGGCCGGGCTCGACGGCGCCGCACGCCGCGTCGGCAATGCCGCATGGCGTTACATGCAGTGGACACGACGCGGCAAGCCCGAAGCGCTTGCGCGGGTCGCATACGTGCGGGCAACCATGCGGCCTTACACGCTCTTCGATGAGGCAGACGCATCGTGATCGCGGCGATCACAGCGATCACGTTCGGCGTCCTCGCCGCCAGCAGCTTCGCGCTCCTGTGCTTCGGGTTGAACCTTCTCTTCCTGACCTGGAGGTCAACCCGGATCCGCAACGGTCCTAGCGCCGTGATCGCGAGCGGAGATGAGCACGACGTCTGCGTGCAGATCCCGATCTACAACGAACGCTACGTCGCCGAACGCGTCATCGATGCCGTATGCGAGATGGATTGGTCCCGGGAACGGTTCGAGGTGC
Source organism: Chloroflexota bacterium (assembly GCA_005883585.1). Taxonomy (GTDB): domain Bacteria; phylum Chloroflexota; class Dormibacteria; order Dormibacterales; family Dormibacteraceae; genus UBA10449. Next base: position 70,568 of record VBFD01000109.1, on the reverse strand, counting down.
AGGTCCTCGACGACTCGGACGACGAGACATCGTTCATCGCGAGCAGGCGCGTCGCCCACTGGCGGCAAAAAGGAATCAACATCACCCACGTCAGGCGCGGCACCCGCGAGGGTTTCAAGGCGGGCGCGCTCGCTCACGGCCTGACCCTCACGAGCGCCCCGTTCGTCGCGATCTTCGACGCCGACTTCGTGCCCCTGTCCGATTTTCTGCGCCGCACCGTAGGCGTTTTCGACGACGCGCGTATTGGCTTCGCGCAGGCTCGCTGGGGCCATCTCGACGAGGGTTACTCGTGGTTCACGCGCCTCCAGGCGCTCGCCATCGACTTCCACTTCTTGATCGAGCAGGCGGTGCGCTCGGACCGCGGCTACTTCACCAACTTCACCGGCACGGCGGGCGTGTGGCGGCGCGAGACGATCGACGACGCGGGCGGCTGGAGTGCGGCCACCCTGACGGAAGACCTCGATTTGAGCTACCGCGCACAGCTCCGCGGCTGGCGCGCCGCCTACATCGATGACCTCGTCGTGCCTGAGGAGCTGCCTGTGTCGATCGATGCCTACCGCCGCCAGCAGTCGCGATGGGCGACCGGCAGCTTTCAGTCCGCCTTCCTATTAATGGGCCCGGTCCTGCGCAGCTCCAATCGCGTGGCGGTCAAGTTTCAGGCCGCCGTGCACCTGGTCGCTTACGGCGTCGGGCCTGTCATGCTGCTCCAGCTCGCCTGCTACCCGTTTCTGCTGGTCATCTACTCCCAAAGCCACGTCGACGTGCCCTGGCAGCTCGAGGATGCGTTCCTGCTTGCCATCGCAGTCAGCGCCTCCCCATGGATCGGGTTCATGGTCGCCCAGACGCGTCGAGGCCGGCCGTGGTGGGCGGGCGTGCCTGCGGTGCTCTGCCAGCTCGTGGGTGCGGGGATGTCGTTCAACGCTCTTCTAGCGCTCGGCCGCGCGACCAGGCGAGGCGGCGAGTTCGTGCGCACGCCCAAGTACCGCATCGTCGAGCGCGGCCAGGAGTGGCGCGACCAGGCCTACGTTCGCGTCGGCGACCCCAAGACCGCCGTCGAGGCCGTGCTCGGGCTGTCGGCGCTCGCGATCGTGCCGGTGGCCCTGGTCGCGAGCCAATACCTGGTCGCCACCTACTCGAGCTTGTTCGCGGCCGGCTTCCTCACCGTGGCGGCGCTCAGCCTGGCCGACCTCCTCCAGGTCGTAACGCTGCGCCGCATGGGCCGGCGCGCCCTCGGGCGGCTGCGGGCCGCGGCCCCTGCCGCCGGCTTGATCGGTTTGTGCGGGCTGCTCCTGGTCGTCGCCGCGCAGATGGCAGAACCGTTCGAGGATGGCTATGGGCACTGGCTGATCGCTGCCAACCTTGACTCGACCGGACACCTCCACGATCCCCTGTTCGGTATGGAGGACACCTGGCTGCCTGGCTATCACGTGCTTGCTGCGGCGGTGCTTCGCGTCTTTGGGTTGTGGCAGCTCGGCGCGCTGAAGGTCCTCGGCGCGATGCTCGGCCTGGCGACGCTCACGTGCGTCTATTGGATCGCGCCCAACGTCCGCCAGGGACGGCTCGCGGTGATTCTTCTCGCGCTCAATCCCGTCTTCCTTTTCACGTCGGGCTCCGCGGTCGTCGAGCCGCTGATGACTGCCTTGCTCGCCGGCGCGTCACTGGCCGCGATCAAGCGCAAGATGCGATTGGCCGCCCTGCTCGCTGCCCTCGCCGCCGTCACCGCCACCAAGGCGTGGATCTGGATCGGCGCCGCGGTCGGTGTGCTTGTCCTCGAGCAAGTTGTCGCGGGGCTCAGGAAGCGGAGTGCGCACTCCATTCCGGCGGCGGCATGGGCGGTGCCGGCCCTCGCCTTGCTCGTAGTGTTGCAATTCGGCTACCTGCCGGCCACGCATTCGCTGGCGCGCGGCTCCACCGAGGTGCTGTCCGCCGCCGCCCGCGGCAGCGTCGCGGCAACGGGCATCGCACGGCTGGTGCAGCTCGCGACGTCTTACGGGCTGGCGGCCCTGCCTTTGTTTGCACTCGGCATTGTCGGCCTGGTCGGTGCCATCCGCCGTCCCGAAACAGCCGGCGGTCCAGCCGTGATCCGTTTTCTCCACGTACCGGCCCTCGTCTATCTCACCACGGTTTTCGCGCTCGTCGGGGCAGGCGCGTACACGGGGAGCCATCGATACCTGTACCCGGCGCTGCCGTCCCTAGCCCTGCTGGCGGCGGCTGCGCTCGACCGGCAGCCGGCCGTGGCCCGTGTCGGTGCCGCCGCGGCCGGCGCACTGCTGGCCGTCGCTTTCCTCCCGGTCTTCTTCAATTTCGCGGCCGGCAACAACGGGCTCATCGCCGCAGGTCACGCTGCGGCCGGCCAGAACGGAATGCTGATCACCGACTCCCCGGTTGTCGCCTACTACAGCCACAGGCAGCCGGCCGAAATCGCCGGCTCACAGGTCCTGCCGCCCGACCGCCGCCTGGCGGTCAGCTGGATGAGCGCCAATGGAGTCAACGCGCTCGTGCTCGAGGGCATCAGCTACTACAGAGCGACGTCGCTGTTCCCCGACCTGGCGAGCGGCCACGCGAGCCCACCTTTCGGGCCTCTCGGCGAGCAGGCGCACTACCAGGTTGCGGGCGGCAAGCCGGTGTTCGCCTACCGATTCGGATCGGAGCTGCAGACGCAGTCGATCTATCCAGGAGTCGCTGCATGCATCGAGGGCGATACCGGAACGGGAAAGACTGCGTTCCTCGCCAAGGGAGTCGTCCTGGAGGTGGCCGGTGTCGAAGTAGCGGGAGAGGGCATGGGCCTCGGCGTTCCGATCGTCCACTACGCGGACGGATGGGTCTACTCGCGCACAGCGAAGACCGACGACATTCCCACTCTGACGACTACGACCTGGAAGCGGACCTACACGCTCGACGAGATCGGCGGCGACGCCGCGCACGCTTACGCCTTCGACCCGATCGAGTCGCGCGGCCAGATCGAGGTGACGTACACCGTCGACGCCATCGGCATTCGGGTTGCCGTCAAAGTGCTGTCACTAGCGCCCGGCTTCACCGAGGTCGGCGTACTCAACGAGCAGTCGGCGGCCTTCAACGACTTCGCCGCCGACAAGAGCCCGACCTTGGTCGATCGCAACTTTGGCAACTGGGTGCCTGTTACCGGCGCCTGGGCGCGCCTGCAGTCGAAGAGTCTCGGCGTGCAGTACTGGCTGCCCTTCATTGCCGGTGCCCAGATGCATGGGGGACGCGAGCTGGTTCCGCCTGACTTCAACTGGGCCGGCCTGGACTACGTGTTCGGACCGTCGTTCACCGGCACGTCTTACGTGATCCTGGTTCAGGCAGCGAGGTGAGAGAGTTGGAACGAGCTGACGTCGTTCTCGTATATCCGCAGCGAGCTCCGAAACAGGGACGTCACTGGATCATGCCGTCGCTCGGACTGATGTACCTGGGCGCGGCGCTGCGTCGTGCCGGCTATTCGGTGCGCCACATCGACCACACCTTCCTCGAGCGGGCAGAGGTCGTGGCCGAGATCGACCGTCTCAAGCCGTCGGTGATCGGCATCTACTGCATGATCACGATGCAGGACGAGGCCTTTTCACTCGCCGACCAGGTCCGCGACAAGGCGCTGACCGTAGTCGGCGGCCCCTATCCATCGGGTGAGCCGGACACTTTCGTCGATCAGTTCGACCTCGTCGCGGTCGGCGAGGGCGAAGAGACGATCGTCTCGATCATGGACCACCTCGACGACCGGCGGTTTGAGGAGATCCCTGGCCTTGTGTTCAAGCGCGCTGGCGAGATCGTGCGCACGACTCCGCGCGTCCGCAGCAAGGACATGTCGCACCTGCCTCTGCCCTACCGAGGCGACATCCCGAACGCCGAGTACATCGCCTACTGGCGCAAGCACTGGAAGGACGCGACCACGCCGCTGATGTCGACGCGCGGCTGCCCGTTCCGATGTGACTTCTGTCACAAGTCGGTCTTCGGCGACCTGTTCAGCGCGCGGCCGGTCGAATCGGTCGTCGCAGAGATGCGCGAGATCGCCGAGCTCGGTTACGACCACATCTGGATGTCGGACGACCTGTTCACGCTCAACTACAAGCGCACCTTCGAGCTGGCCGAAGCGATCGAGAAGGAACATCTCCCTTTGACCTGGGAGTGCCTGAGCCGAGTCACGCACGTCGACCAGGCGCTGTTCGAGCAGATGCATCGCGCCGGCTGCAAGCGAATCTTCTTCGGCATCGAGTCGGGCGACGAGAACGTGTTGAAGGAGATGAAGAAGGGCATAACGCCCGACCAGGCTCGGGCCGCCGTCGAGGCATGCGTCGCCGCCGGAATCAAGGCTGCCGGATTCTTCATGGTCGGATACCTGGGCGAGACCACCGACTCGCTGATCCGCAGCATCAATTTCTCGAGCAGCCTGCCGCTCGACTACGTGAGCTACACGATCGCCTACCCGCTGCCCGGCACAGGGTTCTACGAGCGCGTCCGCGAGCGCCGGCAGCGAGGCGAGTGGCACAAGGTCCGGCACAACCGGCTGCTGTTCAACACCGACTTCTCGGAGAACAAGCTGCGGGCGGCGATCATGAAGGGGGCCATCCAGCATCGCCTGAACAAGATGCATCTACGACCTGCGGCCAGAGCTTTCCAGCTCGCCACGGACCCAGTGCTACGCGCGCTCAGATAGCCGCCGTTTTGGCAGCTCTCGCGATTGCATGCGGCGCCGCGTCCCCGGTCGCCTCGGCGCATGCGTATCCGCAGACCGGACTGGTGCTGCTGTCTTTGCAAGACGGGAGTGAGCAGGGTTCGGCGTCAGTTGGTAGCGACCCCGTCGCGGTGACGGTTGCCGATGACGGCAAGATGGCCTTCGTGGCGGACAGTGCCCCGGGCGACGTTTATGGGGTGCGCCTGCCCGGCCTTCAGGTGGCGTGGAAGCAACACGTCGGCGGTGCGCCTTTTGGCCTGCTTGTTCATCGAGGCCGGCTGTTCGTGAGCCTGTTCGACGGCGCTGCCGTGCTGGAGCTCGAGCCCTCCACCGGGACAAAGCTCGCCTCGGATCCTGTCCCTCAAGGCCCCGCGGCGATGACCGTCGATGGAGCGGGTGACGTCGTCGTCGCGGGCACCCGGGGACAGTTGAGCGTGCTGGGCGGCGGCCAGCTGGCGGCGGGCAACGGTTTCGCGGTGGCCTTTGCTGGTGGGCGCCTCTGGTCTGCCGATTACGAAAGAGCCCAGCTCGTACCCGCCGGCGACGACCATCGGGTGGGGATGCCCGTGCGCCTCTCTCCGTTCTGGCTCGCGCCAGGCGCAGGCGACACGCTCCTCATCGCGGCCGAAGGTGCGGCTGAAGACACCGACCCCGGTGGTGTGTTCTCCTTCGACACTGCTACCGGCCGCTTCGAAACGCTTGCTACCCCCAAGGACCCAGACCAGGTGCTGCAATCCGGATCGACCATCTTTGTCGCTGCTCACGGTGAGCGCGACGTGCTCGCGATTCGCAACGGAAGCCCCGGCGGGTGGGCGCGTGGCGCCGCCGCGGTCGGGCTGGCGGCGGATCCACGGCTTGGCCTCCTCGTCGTCGCGGTCAACGCCCATGAGTGAGGCCTGGGCGAGCGTCTTCCGCATAACCGTCGGTCTCTACTGGCTGTACTTCGCCAGCACCAAATGGCAGGGAGTCGGGTGGGTCAGGGACCTGATGCAGGCGGCCGGACCTTCCAACCCGATCCCCGGGCTCCGTGATCTCCTCGCCCAGGTCGTGGCACCGAACTGGTTTTTCTTCGCGGTCGCCCAGACTGCCGGTGAGACTTTGGTGGCGATTCTGTTGATCGTCGGCTTGGCCACGCGGTGGGCCGGCATCCTGGGTTTGCTGCTGGCGACCGGTCTTGCGCTCTCGGTCGGATTCGAGGTCAAAGACGACGGCTTCCGATGGCTCTATTACCTCGGCGTGCTGGTCAATGCACAGGTCATCGCCTCTGGGGCGGGCCCCATCGCGCTGGCGCGATTCAGCTGGGTGCCCGCCTATCTCCGCTGACCGGTTCGCCGCTCAGTACACCGCGCTTCGCCGGCGTGAGGGATGGATCGGCCCCAGCGGCAGGGAGGATCCAGATGGCGGTGACCCGCACCTCTGGGCCCGCCGGCTGCAGTCGGTTTCTAGAGCCGCGGCCGCGCTCAGGCGCGAATGGGCAGGACGTGGGCGGCCGGTCTTGCTCGACATCGGTGCAGGGGGTGGCTGGGCTGCCCGATACCTGCGTGACGCCGACGTCATCGCGATCGACCTGCTCGACGCAGAGGACCGGCCTGGCCAACTGCGAGTGCGAGGCGATATGCGGCGTTTGCCCGTCCGTGACGCCTCGGTCGATGCCACGCTTTATGCCGCATCGCTCCACTACGCCCCCGTCGAGGAGTCGATCCGCGAATCAGCTCGCGTGCTCCGGCCCGGCGGCGTGCTCGTCGCGGTGGACAGCCCGATGTATCCCGACCGCCGTGCACAGGCGCAGGCCAAGGCGCGGTCGGCCAGGTATTACGCCAACGCCGGATTCGCGGAGCTCGCCGAGCACTACCACCCCATCGACGTCAGGTCGCTGCGCGCCGCGCTGGCGGATACGGGCTTTGCGGTCATGCGTCTGGACGTTGGGGGGAGCGGCGTCCGATGGTGGGAGCGCTGGCGGCTAGGCCCGTCCTTCTTGATGGCGAGGCTGGATCGGGGTCAAGCCTGAAGCGCAGTTTCCGCGTTACCCTTGACGGCCATGGGCGTCGACCAGGAGGGTTACGGCTTCCCCGAGCACCAGCGCACGATCGCGCGACTCATGGATGACGTGCGCATACTCTCGCCGTCAGGCGTGGAGCGCGTCGCGCAGGGTTGGGACACGCACGTCGGTGAGCACGGGCTGCCCGAGTTCCGCCAGGCTGAGAAGGCAGCCCTGCAGGCTATCGAGGCTGCGGACCGCGGTCCGGCCTGGGACGAGGTCCGGCGCACGCTCTTCGGCATGACCGAATCCGGCTCCGCGCTCATCTCCTGGCGGGCAGAGCATGGCGAGATGGGCCACAAAGCCGAGAACGCGGCGTTCGCGGCGGCATTGGGCCTTCTCGCGGACGGGCTGTTGCCCAAACAGCAGCAGCAGACGTTGCTCCGCCCAATGGCGGAAGCCCTCCCGTGGCTGCTCCAGGAGTAGTGCTGCTCAGGTAGCAGGCGTGGGCATCAGCTCCGACAGGTCGACCGCCGGGTCGGCGAGCGTCTTTTCGTCGATCCGCTTACCGGCTTCGATCAGCTTGCCCCCGACCTCGTTGGTCTTCGTGTCGTTCAGCGAGAGCACGGCCCGAATCAGCCCTCCGCGAAGGTAGAAGACGGAGAAGGTCAGCTTTTCCTTGTCGCCCCGCCAGACGGCTTGATCACCGCCGGAGGCGTGGCCGCGATACTCGAGGCTGACGTCGTACTGGTCGGACCAGAAGTAGGGGAGTCTCGTCACCGGTGCGAAGCCGGAAGCGATCGATACCGCGATGCCACGACCGTGGTGCTTGGCGACCTCCCAGTGCTCCACGCGAATCGCCTCACCGAGCACAGGGTGCTGGTGCAGCGCGATGTCACCCGCGCAGTACACGTCATCGGCGGCCCGTAGGCCTTCGTCCACGCGCACCCCGGTGCCTTCGATCGACAGCGCCAGCGCCCTGGGCACGTCGAGGTTGGGATCGATGCCGATCGCGATCAGGACCAGATCCACGTCTTCGCGCTTTCCGTCGGACAGGGTCACCCCGGTCACCCGGCCGCCGTACGTGTGCCAGTCCTTGACCGTGGTGCTCGTGCGCACGTCGACACCATGGGAGCGATGGATGGAGGCGTAGAGCTCTCCCACCTCGGTGCCGAGCGCCCGGGCGAGCGGCACCGGCGCCGACTCCACCATCAGCACCTCCTTGCCTAGATGCCTTGCCGACGCACCGACTTCGGCGCCGATGAACCCCGCCCCGACCAGCAGGAGCCTGGAGCCCCGCTTGAGCGCCTCGCGCAACGCCTGACTGTTGCGCAGCGACCGCAGGGTCATGACGTTGTAGGAATCGGGTGCATCGGATATTCGCCGGGGGGTGCCTCCTGTCGCCACGACGAGCGTGTCGAACTTGACCTCGTCCCCGCTCTGCAGCGCGAGGGTGCGCTCGGGCCGTGAAGCCCCCACCACACGCTGCTGAAGCCGAAGCTCGATCCGCTCATCGGCGTATTCGGCCTCCTCGTGCAGGTACACCTTGTTCAGCTCGACCTCGCCCCTGAGAAACTCCTTGGACAGATACGGCCGGTCGTAGGGCCTGTCGCCGTCGGCGCTGAGGATCACCACGTCGCCGTCGAAGCCCCTTTTCCGCAGCGCGAACGCCGCTGCGTCCCCGGCGCCCCCACCTCCAACGATCACTACTCGTTTCGCGGTCACCGCCCGGCCTCCTGAACAATGCGATTCTGACTTAACACCCGACCGCCAGACTTGCCAGCCCGCGACTGAAAAAATCATCTCTTAATCTGTGATGGGGGTCAAAGTTGGTCTTAGAATTTCGGCCACGATCGAGCCCGGTCACCGGGCATCGTGAGGAAAGGAGAGGGGATTTCATGTCGTTTGCGAGGGTACGCACCCTCTGTGCGCGCGCGGCTGTTTTGGCGCTATCCGCGCCTCTCCTCGTCGCTGGGTCTGTACCAGCCGCGAGCTTCGGCCATGCGATGGTGCCGGCGGTCGACGCCGAGTCCCAGGTCGACTTCTACGCGGACTCTGAGGCCGACGGGACCATCACCTTGCCCCCCTGTCTGAAATCGATCCCACTCGGCTGCTTTACGCCTCAGACTATCCGCGCCGCGTACGGCATTCAGGCCATGCTGGAGCAAGGCATCAATGGGGCCGGCCGAACCATCGTCATCATCGACGCCTTCCAGAGTCCGACGCTCGATACAGATGTCGCGACATTTGACACTCTGTTTGGGCTTCCGCCGATCCACCTGACCAAGCACCCCATGGTCGGTATCCCACCCTGGGACCCCGACCCTAATAAGCCTCAGCTCTCTTTTTCGAAGGAGATAACGATCGACGTCGAGTTGGCCCACGTCGCGGCACCGGAGGCGGCGATCGTATTGGTCGAAGCCAGCAGCGAAAAGGACACCGACCTGGTGGCCGCGACGCAGTTTGCGGTCGACAACAATCTTGGCGACGTCATCACCCAGAGCTTCGGTGAGGCGGAGATGTGCGCCAGCCAGGCGGTGCTCGAACAGCAGCACGCGGTCTTTGAGAAGGCCGCCGAGATGGGAATCACAGTGTTTGCGTCGTCCGGTGACAAGGGGGCCGCAAGACAGGCTTGCGATGGTAGTAAGACCCTGGTGTTCAGCGCTTCTACCCCCGCGTCCGATCCTGGGGTCACGGCAGTGGGTGGCACTCGCCTGGTGGCGGGCAAAGAAGGAGCGTATATGTCAGAAACGGCCTGGAATACGCCAGCGCCCCCTGCTATCGCGGGCGCAAGCGGCGGCGGCTTCAGCACCCTATATCGCCGCCCCAGCTATCAGGCCCCTCTCCAAAAGGACAACAACAAAGCTCGGGGGGTGCCCGATGTAGCCTATAACGCTGATCCTGGCAAGCCTTTCCTGGTGATTTACAACGGACGAGGCGCATTTGCCGCCGGAACGAGCGCCGGCACCCCGCAGTGGGCGGCAATCGTGGCCCTTGCCGACCAGGCCGCGGGTCACCGCCTGGGATCGATCAACAAGACGCTCTATCACATCGGCAAGAGCGACGCCTACAGCACCGCCTTCAACGACGTCACCGCGGGCAACAACACCTTCATGGGCATCGCGGGATACGACGCCAAACCTGGCTGGGATGCCGTGACCGGCCTGGGTTCGCCCAATGTCGCGAACCTGATCCCGCTCCTGATCGATGGCAAAGGGTAGCGGCACCAAGCAGTCGCCCTGGCAGCTGACGACCCCCAGCGGGTCGTCCGAGTACCAGATGTACAAGGACGAATCAGTCAGTCCGCCCGCGCTCGTGTGCACTGTCGGCCAGACCGAGCTGCGTTATCAAGCGCGCGCGATCGAAGACCTCCACAAGATGCTCAAGGCAAACGGCGGCTGGGTGCTCCTTGGGAGCGCGGACGAGCAGAAGCCCGCCGCCGAGGGGACTGTCGAGGCCTGGGGCCGCTCATCCAAGAACCCCGTCGGTGGGTGGTACGGATTGAGGAAGGGCTATCGGGGACGTTTCGGGATGTACATGCCGCCACTGCTCGAGACGCTCGGCCTGGCCGAGGTCGAGCACAATCCGAAGAACAACCGGATGAGGGCGCTCTAGAGGTTCCTAACCGGGACCGGGTGCATCCAGCGATGCACGTCGGGCGCCGCGCCACGCTGGATGTCGACAAGCGCCTGGCGTAACCGCATCGAGATCGCGCCTGGCTCCCCATTGCCAACCGGCCACGACCCGCGCGCCGACTTCACCGCGCCGACCGGCGTGATGACCGCGGCGGTGCCGCACGCGAAGACTTCGGTGAGGGAGCCGTCGGCACAGCCCGCTTGCCACTGTTCGACGCTGATGCGACCTTCCTCGACCTCATAACCGAGGTCTTTGCCGAGCGACAGCAAGGCGTCTCGAGTGACGCCTGGCAGCAGGGTGCCGGTGAGGTTCGGGGTCAGCAGTCTCGCCCTGGCTCCGCTGCCGAAGACGAAGAAGAGGTTCATGCCACCCATCTCCTCAACCCAGTGGTGCTCGATCGCATCGAGCCAGACGACCTGGTCGCAGCCCTGCTGGGCCGCCTGCGCCTGCGCCAGCAGGCTGCCTGCATAGTTGCCGCCTGTCTTGGCCTCGCCGGTTCCGCCCGGCGCGGCCCGGATGAAGTCCTCCGACAGCCATACGGTGACCGGCTTGACGCCGGAGGGAAAGTACGAAGCGGAGGGCGAGGCGATGAGCACGAACGTGACCTCATCCGACGGATGCACGGAGAGGTTGACCTCGCTCGCGTACATGAACGGCCGGAGGTAGAGGCTGTGCTCGACCTCGACTGGCACCCAGTCGGCGTCCAGACCCACGACGAGGTCGATGGCCTCGACGAAGGCCGCTTCAGGGAGCTCGGGCAACGCCAGCCTGCGAGCTGATCGTTGGAATCGCCTTGCATTGGCTTCGGGGCGGAAGACCGCGATCCGGCCGTCCTGCTGCCGGTAGGCCTTGAGGCCTTCGAAAACCGCCTGCGCGTAATGCAGGACTGAGGTTCCCGGATCCATCGACAGCGGTCCGTAGGGACGGACCTCAGCGTCATGCCAACCGCGGGCGCGGTCCCATCTGGCGACAGCCATATGCTCGCTGAACACTTTTCCGAATCCCGGGTTGGCGAGGATGTGCGCGCGCTCGGCCGCCGGCAGGCGCCGCGCCGCCGGCTGGACCTTGAAGCTGATACCAATCGTGGTGGCGCTCACGACTCAAGTTTGAGGCAAACAATGGGGGCCGAACCTAGGGCTCGGCCCCGCGAGAGGAAGGAAGGGGTTGCTTAGGAAACGATCGCAGGTGCTGGGCGCGGTTCCGACCGTCGCTCGACCGGTGCGTCCACGAGCACCACGACGCTGGCGACGGGGCCGATCAACGATCCCGGAGCGGTGAAGAGCCTCAACACCGGGTGCCGACCGGGCGGCGAGGCCCGCGGGGGCGCGGGTGCCTTCACCACCTCGTCCAGCATCTGTGCCAACCCCAACTCCAGGAACCGGTCAAAGTCATTCATCTGTAGGGGAAACGCCTCCTGCAAACGGAGTACCCATCCCCCAGCCCCGAAGTGGGTCTGCTGCTACCTAAGCCGCGGCGCTTGGGGTCTCACGATCGTCGAGCTCGTGAGCCAGCTTGACCAGCTTCAGGCGGAGGGGGCCAGGGCCGAGGAACCTGGCGGCCAGCACAACAATCGGCCGGACGACTGGCCGGGCGTTGACGACATCGTTGGCCAGCCTCGGTATCCTCGCCCCCATTCTTACTTACGAAACGCCTCGAGCCTTCCGAGTATTGGAGGCGGTTAGAGGTCGGTGGTGCAGAACAGGCAACGGGTGGCGTGCGCCGGGATGTTGCTCAGGCACCGCGGGCACTGCATCATCTCCGGCTCCGGAACCGGCGCCGGCTCGTACCGAGCCTTGAACTTTGCGTACGGAGACACGACGAAGAAGTAGAGGACCGCCGCGATGATGACGAACGCGATCAGCACGTTGATGAAGTCGCCGATCAGGAACTTGCTGTGATTGAGGGTGAAGTAGAGCCCTGAGAAGTCCGGCTTGCCGAACAGCGCGGCGATGATCGGGGTGATCAGGTCTTTGACGAACGCTACGACGACAGTGCCAAAGGCGATGCCGATGACTATGCCGACCGCCATGTCGACGAGGTTGCCTCGGAGCAAAAAAGTCTTGAAACCGCTCGCCATGCCGCCCTCTCCTTTCACTTTCACCGGTTCCCTAACGTTCAGCGCTGCTCTCATTTAACCTTCACCACTCTTCTCAAGCTACTGGTTGCTGTGGGCTCCAACCTCCGGACGGATCGACATGGCGCATCAGCTGTCGCTTGCGGCTCCACAGCCGCTGGATGAGCTCCTTCCTTTGAGACGCGGCACTTCCCACAAACACGCCGAGGTCGAAGAGTTCGGCGGGGGATAAAGGCGCCAGCCACTCGTCGCTGAGGGCCGGTCTCGCGAGCTGCGCTATGGCTCGGTTCAAGCGGGCGAGCTCAAAGACATTGCCACCCGCAAACTCGAAAGGTCCCTGACTCAACTCCGGCTGCCCTTGCGCATCTCGCTCCGCGTCATGAGGCCTCACTGAAGCAACCAGCGAGGGCCTTTGCTTGCAGAAACGCGGTGCCCATCGCGAGTACCGGACGAACTCATCACGAATGTGAGCCCTGTCAGTAAAATCGGCGCGGGGTGAGTGTAGGCTCCTGACATTGGAGACCACAGGAATTTCAGAGGACGCGGTCTGGGACCGTCTCGAGGCATTTCAGACGGTGTCCTCCGACATGGCCGGCGCGCAGAACCTCGCCGAGCTCGCAGACAAGGCTCTGGGGCTCGCGCTCGACTTGACCGGGGCATCGGTGGCTTTCATCGGCCTCGTCGACGAGGCCGGCAAACGTCAGGAGGTCTTCTCCCGGGCCGCTGAGGCTGGGACCTCCGTGACCCGCGTGGAGATCGACGAGCTGTTCGCCGCCGCAGCCAAGAGCACCACGCCGGCGCGAAGGGCCCCACTCGTGCCGGATCACGGCCTGAACGACTACGTCGGCCTGCCCTTGATGGCAAGCGGGAAGGTCATCGGCATGATGGGAGTTGCCGGCGGCAGCGTCTACACCGTCGTCCAGCGCCAGGGCATCGCCATCCTCGTCAACCAGGTCGCAGCCGCCATGGAGACGCATCTCTTGCAACAGCGGAGGCAGGAGCTGGTCGAAGCCTTGGTCAACACGAGGGCCGAGCTCGATCGGAGCGAGCAGCACCGGGTCCTCGGTGAGGCGCGCGCCCAGGCGGCCCTGCGGATCGAAAAGGCGCATGGGCTGGCCCTCGATGCCTTGCTCGCCGTCTCCAACCACGCACGGACTGGAGCCGCCTTCAGTGATTTCTACCGCGACCTCACCAGGAGCGTGGCTGCGCTGGTCGGAGCCGCGAAGGTGCTGTTCTGGCAGGTGAACGAGAACAGAACCTTGACCCCGATACCCGGCGCCCATGGTATCGATGAAGCATTCATCGCCCGACTGTATCCAGCGCCCGCCGAGCCTTTCGGCAGCGACCTCGCCAGCCAGGTCGTGTACCAAGACCTGGTCTTCAGGGCGTCCAACGAAGACGGTGACTCGCCTCACGCTCATGTCCTCGAGGTGCTCGGCGTTTCGAGCGCGATCAGCGTGCCGTGGCGCGCCGGCGACCAACGGCTCGGCTTGGTCGCCGCGTATGACGCCGTCAACCGCGAGGGTTTCTCGATGGAGGATGCGTGGGTCCTCCAGATGGCCGGCCTGGCTGCAGGACTGGTTTGGCAGCTGAAGCGAGCGGAGTCGGACCTCAGCAGCACCATCTACCGGCTGCAGAGAGTCGACGAAGCGCGACAGCTTCTCCTGAGGAACATGACGACCGCAGTCGACGAGGCCCGCCGCCGTTTCGCCAACGAGCTGCACGATGACGCCTTGCAGAAGCTGACCGGCGCCGAGCTGCACCTGCAGCGAAGCGATCAGCTCGCGCCGCCGGTGGTAGCAGCTCGCGAGCTGCTCGACCAGGCGGAACAAGCCCTGCGCAAGGTCTTGTTCGACGTGCGGCCTCCCACGCTTGAGGTACCGGGCGGATTTGAGGACACGATCAGAGACCGAGTCACGATCATGCGCAGTATCACGGGGATCGAAGCCGAGCTCGACTTCAACGTTCCCGACGACCAGCCGATCGAGATCAAGTCAATCGTCTTCCGGCAGGTGTCGGAAGCGCTGACCAACGTCGAGAAGCACGCGGCGGCAACCCGCGTCCAGGTCACCCTGCGTCAAGACGACGGCGGGATCCGGGGCCAGGTCGTCGACAATGGTCGCGGTTTCGTGGTCGCCGATCGCGACCACCTGCCCGGACACCTTGGCCTCCTCGCTCTTCAGGAGCGCGCCCTGCTGGCAGGTGGATGGTGCGAGGTCACGAGCGAGCCGGGAGCCGGCACCAGGGTCGAGTTCTGGGTGCCGTCCCCCGAGTGACCGAAAGTCAGATTCGTGTCCTCATCGTCGAGGACCACCAGGTGGTTGCGGACGGACTCTCCGCGCTGCTCAACGATCAGCCGGACATGATCGTGGTCGGCAGCGCTGCCTCGGTGGTGGACTCAATCTCGCGGGCGCAGGACCTGAAGCCGGACGTGGCCCTGGTCGACTTCCGCCTGACCGACGGCACGGGGGCTGATGCTGGAGTGGGCATCCGTCAGGTCAGACCCGATACCAAGCTCATCTTCCTGACGCGTGAGGACAGCGACGCCGCCCGCTTCGCCGCGATCGAAGCCGGCGCGAGCGCGTTCATCCACAAGTCACAGGCCGCGGCAGAGGTTGTGCACGCCATCCGCACAGTCGCCGCCGGCGGAACCCTGTTCACCCCGCGCACGATCGCGACGCTGCTCAACCGGCGTCGCGAGATGGACTCGCAGCTCGAGAGCCTCACCCCGCGCGAGAAGGAGGTGCTGCGGCTGATGGCCGAGGGCACCTCCAGCCGTGAGATCGCCGCCAGGCTTGGGATCAGCTACACGACAGTACGCACCCACATCCGCAGCCTCGGCAGCAAGCTTGGGGTCCACTCCAAGCTCGAGGCGATCGTCAAAGCGAGAGAGCTGGCGCTGATCGAGTAGGCGCTAACTGCCGGCGACGCGGCGCCTTCCGGACGCGCGACCCAGCACCCGAAGGCTTGGCGTAGGCCTCGGCTGGCCCGCCAGCAGCCGGGCCTCCTTATGGCGTCGTTTGTCCTCATAAAGGTCGCTGTCCGCGGCTTCGTAAACCCCCTGCCAGTCGTGCCCCGGTCGCCAGGCCCCCAATCCGATGCTGACCGCAACCCGATCGGCCGATCTCGCGGCCAGGCCTGCCTCGCCAACCGCCGCCTGCAGCCGGGCAGCCACGTCCCGCGCACGCTCGAGCTCCGTTTCCGGCATCGCGACCCCGAATTCGTCTCCTCCAATGCGGGCGCAGATGTCAGACGTACGCACCACCCGCTGAAGCTGCTGGGCGACGAGCCGGAGCGCGACATCGCCGGCCCGGTGCCCCTGGCGGTCATTGATCCGTTTCAGGTTGTCCAGGTCGATCAACATCAAGGAGAGCTTTCGGTTGTGTCGCTCGGCCAGCGCAACCTCTCGCTCCATGATCCTCTCGAACTCGCGGCGGTTGGCCAATCCGGTCAGGTGGTCGGTACGAGCCTCACTCGAGAACTGGCGCGCGCGGTCGAGCGCGATCGCGACCTGGTCTGCGACGGCGGCCATGAACAGCAGGTCCGAGGCCCCGAAGACACGAGGCATCTTCGTGCCGACAGTGAGCACACCGACCACCCGGCCCTTGACCCTCAACTGGGCGCGGAGCGCGTTCCATCCGTCACCGAGACCGCGCTCGACGCGCGACTCAGAGCGCCCGATGGCGGTGACAGAGGCCTTGACATGCGGGCCTGTCTCACGTGTGAAGTCATCGATCTCCTGCAGCTCGAGGCCGCAGACGTGGACGAGCCTGAAGGCAGCTCGCTCTTTCAACCACAGTGCGCCGGCGTCCAGGTGCAGGGCCGCCAGGCTCTCGACCAGCGCCACCTCCGACGTCTCGCCGACATCGAGCGATCGGCCCATCGAGGTCACGACCGCGGCGAGCCCATACAGCTCGTTCTCGCGGGTGCGATGTTCCGCATCGAGATGTTCGAGGTATCCACGCACGACACAGGTCGTGAGGCGTTCGACCACATCCTCGAGGCGGTGTTCCGCGAGCGCGACGATCTCGTCGCGCTGCGTCGCGTCCTCGATCGGCTGGGAGATGAGCTCAATGGTCGCGCGGCGGTAGACGGCCAGCAGATCGATCAAGGCCTCGAGTGGAACGCCCTGCGCCGCTTTGAGGCGTCCAAACTCTCGCGTTTGCTGCTCGCGGTCGGACCACGGAACCTCGACATCGGATCGCAGTGAAGTCAGCAGGATGTCGATGTAGTCTGCCGAGGTCGAGATGAGGTCGTCTCCGGTCTTCTCGCTCAAGCGCACGAGCTCTGGCGAGCGGGCGCGGATCACCTTCAGCGCTTTGCGGCCGGTTTGCGCCGCGTCCGCCGCCAGTCCGGCAGCAAGCGCGCTGAGCACATCGCCTTGCTGGCTGCCAAAAGTACCGCCAAAGCTTGGACTCATCCTTCTTGGACAACGCGGGGCGCAGAGCCCATTACCTGAACTCGAACCTGATTCGGGCATACCTCAACTGTGTGAGCCAAAATCCGCCCAACCGTACGGTGACCCGATGGGCCTCTTGGAGTGAGATTAAGCGCGGGGAAGCGCTAGGGCGCCACCCACTGCTTCAAGGGGGTGATTCGCGACAGATGCTGAATAAACTCCAGGAACCGGTCGATTCGGCCGACGAGCGCGAACTGAAGCCGAGATACAAGCCAGGCGACGAGGCTGACTTCGAGCGTCTCTACCAGGCGTCGTACGGCAAGATCCTCGGCACGCTTACCGCCATGCTCGGCGATCGGGCCGCGGCTGAGGATTGCGCCCAGGATGCGTTCGAGCGGGCCTACAAGAAGTGGAGCACGTGGAAGCCCATCGCTCCGGCGGAAGCCTGGGTGCACCGCATCGCGATCAACGCCGCGGTCTCACACCAGCGCAAGATGCGGCTCCGAGAGGTGGGCGAGATCATTCGCCGCATCGGGCGCCCAGAGCTAGCCCCAGATCCGCAGGATCACGTCGAGCGGCGAGACCTCGCCGAGGCGCTTGCCAAGCTGCCGCCGAAACAAGCGGCGGCCATTGTGCTCCGCCACTACCACGGCTACACGAACCGAGCGATCGCGCAGGCGCTGCGGATACCAGAACGCACGGTCGCCTCGCGGCTGGCAGTCGCCAAGGATCGACTGCGCGTGATGCTGCGGCACTACTACAGCGACGAGGTGGTAGGCGAGCCCGGGCTGGTGGCGACAGCCGACTGAGGCGCCAGCGAACCCCGGCCGCCCAGCCGATCTCCCACGGATCGTGAGGTGTTCTGATGCAAGCCAGGTTCGACAAGCAAGGCAATAGGCTCCCGGACACAGGGCACGGATGCGGCTGCCAGCTCTGCGCCGACTCCAATGCGCCGCGCTACGAGCGGAGGCGTTCGGAGCGTGATTCGGCGTGGAGCCCGCTGCGACGCCGTCTCGTAAGTGCTCTGCGAAGCCTGGCGCCGAACCGCCCCGAGACCGCCTAGCCAAGCCTGTTACAGCTCTCCGCTGAGCCGTGACCACAGCGTTTGGTCGAGAATGGCTGAATGGAAGAAAGGAGCGAGGAGCAGGTCATCAGCCGGCTCTTCGATCTCGAGAACGGCGGCCTCGCGGCACAACGAGCTGAGCTGACCGGCGAACGATTCCTTTCATTGATCCAGGATCCTGACAACGGAATCGGATACGTCTTCCAGCACGGCCTCGACGAGACAGAGGGCGCCGAGGTGCCGCCCGGCACCGAGTACTGGGAGTACGACACGTGGGAAGAGGCCCAGCGAGCGTTCGCCCAGCTGCTCGACGAAGACCGGCGGGCCGGTGAGCTGGTCGAGACGGACTCCGAGGAAGGCCTGGGCGACTCTGAGACCGGAGGAGCCGAGGTCCGTGATCGTTACTCGGCCAGCGACGAAGATCTCCAGATCGAGGAAGAAGACTCGGTGGGCGAACAGGCGGACTAGGTTCCCGGGAGGAACCAGGCAGTCTCGCCCGAGACGGTCCGGTGCACCAACCCCGGCGGTTCCGAGTACCACTCGTCGCCGATTCCCAGCGTGTCCAGTGCTCCCTGCATGAAAGCGTGCCACGCGGGCGCCGCGACCACGTAGCTGTCCGAATCCTTGGTCATCTTCTGGCGCCAGTCGGGGTTGCCAGTCCAAACCGCCGTCACCAGGCGCGGCGTGTAGCCGACCGTCCACGCGTCGGCGAACGAGTCCGAGGTGCCGGTCTTCACGCCGACGTGGCGCCCCGGCAGCGTCAGCAGGGAATGCAGGCCGAAGATCATCGCCCGGTTGCGATCGTTCGACATGATCTGCTCCATGATGAACGCCACCCGCTGGTCGACCACCTGCACGCCCTGGTCCTTCTTGTGCCGGTAGAAGTACGTGCCGTTTCTCGAGATCGTCTGGATCGCGTACGGCTCCCGGAGCACCCCCTGCGTCGCAAGCACGGACGCGCCGATTGCCATCTGCAGCGGCGTCTCGCCGTAGCCACCGAGCGTCAGTGACGGACCGTACGTGTTGAACGCGTCGTCGGTCGTGTAAACCGGATTCCCCGAAGCGTCGTAGTGCTGCTGATATGGCGGAGCGCCCATCGTGCGGGCCATCGAGACCACCGACGAGACGCCGATGCCCAGCTCGACTTCGACCGCCGGTATGTTCAGCGAGTTGCCCATGCACTGCTGGAGCGTGAGCGTGCCGTGGTAGCGGCCGTCGTAGTTGCGAGGCGTGTAAGCCTCACCAGAGATTGGATCTCGATATGTGAACCCCCAGTCCGGAATGCGGCTGACCATCGTGTACTTCCCGCTCGCGATCGCCGCCGTGTACGTGAAGATCTTCATCGACGAGCCCGGGTTGCGCGGCGGCCACACCGCCAGGTTGTACTGGCCGCCGTCCGCGTTCGGATTGGCTGAGGCGACCATCGACACGATGGCTCCCGTCGTTGGATCGAGGGCCACGAGCGCTCCCTGGCTGACATGTCGGTAAGCCAGGCTCGCGATGCCGTTGGTGATCGCGCTCTGCGCAATGTTTTGCAGCTTGAGGTTGATGGTCGTGATCACCTTCAGCCCGCCGCTATACGTGATGTCGGGCCCATATTGATCCACCAGCTGCCCAACGACGTAGCGGACGAAGCCGCCGGCGACGATCTGATTGATCGGTGTGAACATGTGCAGCGGAGGCGTGATGTCCTGTGCGTAAGCGCCGGCCGCCTCAGTGCCGCTGATCGTACCCATGCGCAGCATCGCACCCAGAACTTGCAGCTGCCTGGTCTTCGCCGACTTCCAGTTGAGCAGCGGGTTGTAGATCGTCGGGCCACGAACCAGGCCGGCGAGCATCGAAGCCTGGGCGAGGTCCAGATCCTTGGTGTCCTTGTGGAAGTAGATCTTCGCGGCCGCTTCGCCGCCCCACGCGCTGTTCCCGAAAAATGCGCTGTTGAGATACATCTCAAGGATCTGCGGCTTGGTATAGGTGCGCTCGACCTCGAATGCGAGCAGCGCTTCTCGCAGCTTTCGGTCGAGTGTCGGCTCCGCGCCGACCAAGCGCATCTTGACCAGCTGCTGCGTGATCGTCGAAGCCCCTTCGACCTTTCCGTGGGCGCGCCAGTCGACCGCGGCCGCCCGCGCGACACCACCCGGATCGACACCCGGCTCCGCGTAGAAGTTGCGGTCCTCGATCGCAATCATCGCGTTGGGCAGCAGCCGGCCCATCTCACCAAGTGGCTGGTTGTAATGCTGGTAGCCCGGGCCGTGAAGGTCGGCCAGGACGGTGGTGCCATCCGACGCGTAGATGATTGTGTCGGTCGGAAGCGAATACATCAGGTTCTGCACGTCGGGCATGCGATCGGCGAACGCCAGGTAACCGGGCGATGTCAGGAGTAACGCCGGCCCCGCCACGAGCAGCAGAACCAGCACGCGCAGGAACCAACCGGCAGGGCGCCGATACTTCGCCTTCCGGATGACCTGGGACGTGCTCGCACGACGCCGGGAGCCGTTTGGTCTACGAGGCCAAGCGATCCGATTCATTCTCACCGTATTCGCGAATCGAACCGTGACCCTCGGGCGCGAGCACGATCGGCCCATACCAACCGATCGACTGCGCGCTCAGCAATGCGCGGATGTCGACCACGTGCGCGTTGGTTTCGGCCTGTCTATATCGCGCAGTGATGATTGGGACGAGCCAGGCGACGGCCGCCGCTCCGAGCTTGACCGCAGCACGCTCAGCTCGCCGGTTCAACTCGTCCAATGCGTACGGCACCGCAACGCGGTCCGTGGCGGGCGTGCGCTGAAGAGGCACTTCGAACCAGTCGCCGAGCATGATCCGTGGCTGCTCTTCTTGTGCGCGCCGGTAAGACCACACGATGGCAATCGCGAGGATGTCCGCTCCGGCCAGGGTGACGACCGCGTTTGCGATCACATATCTGTGCTCGGCCATCCAGGCGAAGAAGGCCGCCAGCATGAGACCGAACGAAGTGTTCACGATCTGGTCCGCGCCCCACGCGGCCGACTCCGTGAGATAGCGCGTGTTGGCTTGCTGGACGTTGGTGATGGCCAGCCAGCTGGTGATGATGAGGCCGAGCCAGATCGGTGCTTCCACCCAGCGAGGCACGGTGTGCCGGACCGACGGCACGACCATCGCGGCGGCCATACCCGCGAATGCCGCCACGGAAAACTGCAACGTCATCACAGACCCCATCGAATTGGAAACGCGGTCGTACATCCGAGTATTGGGGGTTGCCGACGGCCCCCGAGAAAGACCGGAAACAAAGGTGATTACTCGGCTTTAGACGTTGTATTTGATGGCGTGGCTTCTGACCCGCTCAGAAGCCTCGCCGCAACAGAAAGGAGCTTGATGGGGACTCTGGTCGTCATCTTGATCGTCACCGTGGGGCTTGCCCTGCGGGCTGCCAGCGTCAGCCGGCACGCAACCGTGGCTGGGTCCGAGACGGATGATGCCGTGATCGACGCCTACGCTCGAACATCTCTGCTCGTACTGCTGTGCTTGCTAGGCCTCCTGGCTCTGGGGCTGATGTACGGCAACGTCCTGGGTGCGGCCTCCGGCTCTTAAAAGGCCACCAAAATGGGCCGGTCCGATCACATTTCGGACCACTTGACAACTGTTGAGGCTAATTAACGCTATCGCCGCTGAGATCTCGCCCACGCGCAGGTAACTTCCCTACTCCAGTCACCCGCAGCGCCGGGCGCGCGCGCGCGCCGCCTGAGGGCTCGTGACCGAGGAGGGGTTCCTGAACTTACCGCGCCGGATCGGTCGTCGCCTGCTGTGCTTTCGAACGGGGTACCTGCCGCTCGTCCTGGTCGCCGCATTCCTGCATGTGAGCGTCATCGGCCTCGCCGCGGCCCCACCCGCGAGCAGCCTTGCCCTTGCACCCGCCACGCGCGGGCCATCAGACCCGAAGGGCGCCGGCGACGAAGCACCGGCGCTGAGCGTGCCGCCTGGCAGCCAGCTGTGTCCCTTCTCCGGACCGGGCGCCGCGTGCGATGTATCAGCGCCCGCGGCGGCCTCTCCAGGTCTGCCGCCTGTATCGCCGAGCGTGCCGGCGAAATCCCTTTCGCTCACGAACCCGCTGAGCGGATCTGGCGACACATCATCGCCGCGCTCAGGCCCATCAGGGCTCGGAGTCACCATCAAAACCGATGTGCCTGCCGCCGTCGGCGTGGGCAAGCCTTTGAAGCTCACCGCGTCCGCATCGGTCGACGTCAGCGCGATCGGACGAGCGCTGGTGTTCTGGGACGCGACCACCGGCAAGACGTTGACGTTCTGCAGCACCGGCACAACTTGCAGCACGATGCTGAGCGAACCGGCGGGCGGTGCGCACGATATCACCGCGTACATTGCTCGCCTGGGCTCGAGTGCCCCGGCATCCATCGCGGACGCCGCTTCCAACACCGTGTCACCGACGTGGCTGTCCGTGCTGCTCGCGGCGAACACGACGCTGGCGCAGGAAGGGGGCACGGTCAACCTCACGGCGGTTACCAACGCCGATCTCACTGACACGCCGTGGAGCCTGGGCATCCTCGATCAAAACGGCAGGCTCCTCGACCAACCATGCAAGTCCGGCCGTGTTTGCAACGCGCAGGTGACGCTCGGCGCCGGCCCCACCCCATTCTTCTCGGCGGTCATCGGCGCCGCTCCCGCACCATCCGATGCGTCCACGACCGCGGGCCAGCTGCTGCATTCCGTGATCGAACGAGCGCCTCTGGTCAACGTCCAGGTGCGGTCGGCCGCGGTGCAACCCAATCGACTCCTTTGGGGCGTTGACTCCTGCAAGGCTTTCACGGGTGATGCCGCCGCATCGAGCGGACTCTACCCGCAGGTGAACTCGATCCTCGGCAGGCCGGACTTCTGGGGCCGCTACCTCACCAACACGCCTAACTGCCCTGGCATCAGTGACGCGGAGGTGGCGGCCGCGGCGAACCGGCACATGGGCATCCTGCCCATCTTCAACCACTACGACTGCTCGGCTGTAGCCGGCTACGACACCGGCACGAGCTATGCATCGGAAGCGACCTCGGCAGCGGTGCGCCTCGGCATCCCCAGAGGCACCGTTCTCGTGATCGACGTCGAGCCTCCCGGCCCATGGTGCTCCGGCGCTATAGACGGCCCGTTCGTCGAGGGCTGGTACGACGGCGTCTCCGAAGCGGGCTACTCGCCCGGCTACTATGGCGACGGGACAGCACCGAGCACGTTCGGCCAGGCGTGGTGTGCGGCCGTCGACGATCGTCCCGAAGTCGCCACCCGCTCATATCTGTGGTCATTCGAGCCGTCGCTGCTGGGCAGCTACACGAAGGCGCGATCGCCGCAGTGGATGCCGAACCAGGTCGGATGCGCGGGCAACATGGTCGCCTGGCAGTACGAGCTGAGCTCGGGCGCGAATCCCGACGTCGACCACGACCAGGCGTTGGCGAAGCTGCCGCTCTGGTTTCCCTGAGTGCTAAGAGGAACCTACGGTCCCTCCTATGCGAGCGGCAGCTCCTACACAACGAGGACGGCGTTTACTCGGAACGGGGCTTGAGGCCCTCCGATCGGCTGTGCTGCGAGACCATGACGCTGCGAGAGAGCGTGATCGCAACCAGCCGCACGAGGCCGAGCGCGACCAGCGAGTAGATGAGGATCGCGAATACCACGGACAGTTCGAGCACCGATTTCCCACTGACGATGGTCGGCAGCAGACCGTGGAACGGGGCGAGGAAGAAGTCCGTCAATCCGTAGGTGAAGCTCGCGAAGCCCGCGTGCGCGTTCGCTCCCAGCAGCTTGAGCACCAACCGGATCAGCAAGAGCGCGTCGATGATGCCGAACAAGAGGTAGATGACCTCCATCGCTCTCCGCGCGGGAGTCGAGCTCTTGACAACGGACGCCTCTCGGACCGGCGTCGCGCCAGTCTCGTTGACCACAGTCGATTCTTCCCGTACGGACCCTGATGCTTCATCGCGTACGAAGTTCGTTTCTTTGTGCTCCATGGCACACCCCCTCTTTCGAGTACGAAGGAAGATCTAGAAAAGTAAACGCGCGGCTCGCCCCGATCACTCGGACCTGATTTCAGCCCGCACGGAGGCCGGGAACAGCCACGAGATCGCGGATGTCCTGGACCTGGCGCGTGATCCAGCGTGAGATGTCATTGGTGCGTACTACGTCGCGCGCCGCCTCGTTCCGTTTCCGGCGCTCCTCCGCGCTCATCGTCAAGCCCTGATAGATCGCGTCGGCCGTGGCTTCGATGTCGAACGGGTTGATCGAGATCACATGCGGCTGGAGCTCCTCGTGCGCGCCCGCATTTTCAGAGAGAACGATCATCCCCTCGGACCGATTGACCACGGCGCCCTCTTTGACGACGAGGTTCAAGCCGTCGTACACGGGATTGACCAGGAGGACGTCGAAGTTGCGTAGCGCCGCCATCGCCTTCCGAATGTTTTCGCCGAACTCGAGGCGGATCGGCATCCAGCCGGTACGGCCGTACTGGCTGTTGATGCGCGCCGCGACCTGCCGCACGCGGCGGAGGTAAGCCCGGTACGCGGCGACGTCCAGCCGCGATGGCTGCAGGAAAGCCCAGAACTGCACCTGACCCTGCAACTCCGGCCGCTGGTTGATGAGCTTCTCGTAGGCGAGGAAGCCTCGAACGATGTTCTTCGATGGGTCGATTCGATCGATGCGGACGATGAGCCGCTGGGGGCGCCAGTCGCGGAGCCTGCGCTCCTCCACCATCACGCCGTGCGAGAACGCCAGCCTCGTGGTCGAGGCCACATCGATGGAGATGGGGTACGCCCGCGCATAAACGACCCTGCCGTCGATCAGCACGGCCTTTTCTCGTTCGTCCACCTGCAGGCCCGCATTCTCTTCGCAGGTCATCAGGAAGTTGCGCACGTCCAGGCTCGACTGAAAGCCCACGATGTCGCACCCCAGCAAGCCCTCGAGGATCGCGGACCGCATCTCTTTGGGCAGCACCTTCCAGTACTGCGGAGTCGGCCATGGGATGTGGATGAAGTGCTGGATGATCGCTCCGGGGAGCTGCTCGCGGACGATCTTGGGCACCAGATAGAGCTGGTAGTCGTGGACGAGTACCAATGGCCGGTACGGCAGCCGGCGTCCGACGTCGACCACCTTCTGCGCGACCTGACGGTTGACCTCGACGTATCCGTCCTTCCACGCCCGATGGATCCGGCCGTTGATGATCGGCTGCTGCGCCAGGTCCCAGAGGTAGTGCTGGACGAACCAAAGCACCGGGTTCGCCATCACCGAGTAGTACTGGTCGTACTGCTCGCGTGTCGGCATCACGTAGTGGAGGCGGGTGTGGGACCGAATCAAAGGAGCGGTCCACGCGTCGCCCTGCGTCTCGACCAGCTTTCGTTCGGAATCGGTGCGTGCGCAGCACACCCAGTCCGCGGCCGTCACCTCGGCCAGCGTCAGCAGCGCCGTGACGACACCGCCTGCCCCGCGAGCGAAGCCGCCTTCGGGTCGCGGCTCATGCGGCGCCCGGTTGCTGACGACTATCGCGGAGTGGTGGGGCAGCGTGCGCGACACGTACGCGCGCATCGAGCCGCCGGGCCGGCGGCGCTCCACACTTCTCATGAAAGGGCTGTCCGCCCCAAGCTCGAGCATCTACGTAGGTGTCGGGCCGGGTGACGGGCTGGTGGGCGGCGGCGGGGTCGGCGACGGCGTCGGCTGCGGCGATGGGCTCGGCTGGGCGGACGGGCTCGCGCTCGGTGATGCGCTGGGCGACGCGCTCGGGGAGCTGCTCGGGCAAGCGCTTGGTGACGCTCCGGGCGACGCGCTCGGGGAGTTGCTGGGGCAAGGGCTCGGCGACGGGCAGGGTCCGCCCTGCGTGCCGTTCAGGAAGATCTCTTGCGAATCGCACGCACCGTGCACGATCCCGGAGGGCGTTGTGTACCAGTCACGCATGCTGCGCGGAAGGGCGTTGACGAAGCGCCGCATGATGGTCTGGGCCACGCTTTCGCCGAAAGCGCGGATCGTCCCACCGCCTCCGTTGGGAGCGGTGTTGCCGACCCAGACACCAACCACGATGTCCGGGTTGTAGGCCATGATCCACGAGTCGGGAATCTGGCCGTGGCCGTTGTCGCTGGTGCCTGTCTTGCTCGACATCTGGCGATTCCAGCCGAAGCCCCACTGGTACTGGTACTGCTTGAGCACGTCAGTGATCAGGTAGGACTCGGCAGGACTGAGCACGCTCTGACCGCCGCCGATGTCGTGTGTGTAGACCGTCTTGCCGGTGGCGTCGTCGATCGACTTGATGACGTTCAGCGTCTGTTTCTGGCCCTGGTTGGCAAAGACCTCGTAACCCTGCACGTGCTCGAGTAGGGTGACGTCGCTGCCGCCGATCGCGGTAGCGAGGCCGGGGTCGAGGTGGCTGTTGATCCCCATCTGGTGTGCGAGCGCGATCACGTTGCTCATCCCCTCCATCTGTGCGACCTCGACGGCGGGGATGTTGCGCGAGAACACCAGCGCTGTGCGCGCGCTGATCATGCCCATGCCGCCATTGTCGAAGTCGTGCGGGATGTAGCCGTTGAAGCTTTGCGTGGTGTCGTTGAGGGTCGTGGCGAGCGTGATCTTGTGATCGCGCAGCGCCGCTTCGTAGACATAGGGCTTGAACGACGAACCGGGCTGACGCTCCGCCAGCACGACGTCGTACTGACCCGCGATCGAATCGTTGCCGTAGTCAGCTGAGCCGACCCAGGCCAGGATCTCGCCGTTCTTGGGGTTTGCCGCCAGCAGCGCGGAGTTGTTGATGTTCGCCCACGCCAGGTCATGGACGCCGTTGGTGACGGCAGCCTGCGCGGCCTGCTGCAGGTCGAGGTCGAGAGTGGTGCGGACGACGATGCCGCCCTGCTGGACCGCCGCCGAGCCAAACGTCTTTTCCAACGAGGTGAGTACGTAGTCGACGAAATGCGGTGCCTTGCTCTGACGCGCGGTGGGCTGAATCTTCAGCTCGGACTTGATGTCCTCCTCAAACGCCGCGTCCGCCTCGTCCTGTGATAGGGCGCCGGTTGTCACCATGCCGTCGAGGACGTACCGCTCGCGCTCGCGGGCGAGCTCGTAATGGACGACGGGGTCGTACGCCGCCGGCGCCTGTATTAGGCCGGCGAGGAATGCGGCCTGCGCGGGCGTGAGGTCTTTGGAGTCCTTGGTGAAATAGGTGCGCGAAGCGGCGCCGATCCCATACGCGCCGTGCCCGTAATAGACGCGGTTCAAATACATCGTGAGGATCTGGTCCTTCGAGAAGCGCTCTTCGAGCGCGATGGCGAGCACCATCTCGTGGATCTTGCGCGTGACCGACTTCGTCGGCGTCAGCAGCTGGATCTTCACCAGCTGCTGCGTGATGGTGCTGCCGCCCTCGTTCAGGCCGAGATGTGTGACGTCGACCCACAGCGCGCGGGCCGTTGAGCCGACGTCGATCGCGCCGTGGTGATAGAAGTTGCGGTCCTCGGCCGCGAGGGTCGCGGCGGGTGCGTACTTCCCCATCTCATTGAGATGGAAGTTGACGTGGTAGTGGCCGGCCGGGTTCCAGTCCTCGATGAGACGGCCGTTGCGGTCGAGCACGACCACATCGCCCGCCGCCAGCACGTCCTGGCTCGGGTCTGGGAGAGCCTGGACCGCCCACACCACGTAAAGCGTGGACAGGATGAAAAGAATCCCGATGACGCCGGCGATCCAAACGCGATTGGCCCACATCCAATCGATGAGGCGGAGGTGGGGTGCCGAACGTTGCGGATCGCGGCTGGTTGGGTTCTGAACCACCCTTCGCGTTCCTCCTTTCTGAGCGCGGACGCGCGCTTCGTGAGGACAACGCCGAGTTGAAGCCGGTTACTCGGAGCCGACCGGTTCGCTAGCTGAACTCGACCGCTATGTAGGCGTAGCCGTTTGCAGCCACCGCCCAGGCGGTCGCCACATAGTGGTACGGACCCATGATGTTGGCGTAGTGCTCGGGACTGTTCATGAACATGCTGTTGAGCTGCCCGTCGCTGATGCCGCCGGTCCAATAACCGACGTTCTCACCGGCCTGGGAGCCAAGCCTGCAGCCGAGGTCAACCGTGGGTCCGTTCGTGTGGTACGGGGGGACCCATCCCTGCTGGGCAAGCCGCGATGCGTTGGCCCCGGCGACGTTGGCGAGGCACGAGCTCCAGGTCAGCGGCCCGAGACCTTTTCCGGCCCGATCTTGATTGATGAGCGCCTGTTGGGTCGAGCCGACCACGATCGCGGGTGGCGCGGGTCGCGCAGGCGGAGCGGCGGGTGCAGGCGCCGGAGCCCCAGCCGCTTGTTGCGGCGGTGCGGCTGCCGCGGCCGGTGGGGTCGGCGATGGATCGGGGCTTGGCCGCAGCCGGTGGTTTTCGAGCGGGGGATCGCCGGCGTAGACGGTCCCATTGATGGCGGCGACTGGCGGCTTGGCCGCGACCAGCGAGTGTGCAGCATCGTTGTGTGCGCGCAGCGTCGCCGCGGTGGCGGTGCTGATGACGGCGACGAGAACGATGCCTCCAATCCACGAGAAAACCCGCATGGCCAGGGGCTGAGTCTGAGGAGGGCTCCGAGTGGTCGCGCCGCCTATTGGGTAAAAGCTTGTAAAAGGGATCGCATACGCGGTTGGGAGACCCCTTTACGTTCTTAACCGCGTCAGATCGTTTCGGGGATCCTGCTGTAAAGACGCTCGTGAGCCATGACGAGAAACGTTTCGGCGATTCGCTGCCATCCCGATCGCTGCGCCCACATGAACGTCATCGCGCGCAGGCCGAGGGTGAGGGCCTCATAGATTGGAAAACGCTGAATGGTGGCGTGCGGCCTCAACTCGAGGTATCGGCGGAGGAAGCGCGCTCGGATCTGTTCAGCGGCAACGGTGTCCTCCCACGACGCCGGCGCGGAGGGCACGAGGTAGCCGCAGTACTTGCCGAGGTCATAGCTCGTCTCGGCGACGGCGAAGTAATCGAAGTCGAGAAGCGTGAAGGTGCCCTCGTGATACACGAACTGGTCGTACTTGAGGTCTCCGTGCGTGGGCAGCCACTCTTCATCCATCGAGATGCGGGCTCGGTTGCGAAGGTGCGTGGTGAGGTCGCTGAGGAGGAAATGGCCGTCGGGGTGGACGTAAGCGAACTGGTCGGCGACGCGCTCGAGCCGGTCGAGCTCGTTCTCGAGCCAGATCTCGATATCGGTCTCGACCCCTGACTCATGGATGACCGCCAGCGCTTCCGCGGCCGCAATGCCAGCGTTCTGGAACTCTTCGCTCATCCGATCGCTGCCCACGGGCTCGCCGGGTATGGACTCTTCGAGGAGAAGGCCGTATTGCTCGATCCAGCCGAGCGGTCGGGGCAGGCGCAGCAGACCTTGGGGCTGGGCGGTGGACGCCTCCCAGAGTCCCTCGACGATCCTTTGCGCCCGCAATCCCCTATCGCCGGGCTGCACCTTGCCATAGACCGTCAGCGGTCCGGCCGATGTCTGCATCGTGTAGCGAAGGATGGCGCCGATCTCTGGGGTGTAGCGCACGCGCTCGATCTCGATCTGCGGGTACGCCTCCAGGTCTCGAGGTGCTCGCGCGCCGAGCCCGAGCAGGACACCGGCCATGGTCGCGGGATCTGACGCGCTCGGGAGGCCGGGCATGGCGGGATCGAACGGGTAGAACCAGAAGGCGTGCTGGGATTCGTGGAACAGGCGCGGGAACCCGATGCCACCGATGGGGTCGCATGGGCCATTGGTGTGCCGAACGAGCCTGGCCGAGAGCTCGTCCCATGCATCCCGGCTGAACGCGCCGCGCGCAACGAGCCTGAGCGAGCGCTCCTGCTCGTCCTTTCTAATGGCGATCTCGTACATCGCCCAATAGCCGTCGGGTGGGGAGAGCCTCGACGATCGCTTGCGGAGAGACTCGATCTGCCAACCCGATTCCCCCAGGACATCGGCCACGAAATCGCCCACAGCGGGCTCGTCTGTGGCCTCCAGCATGGTTACTAGGGAGACCGTCGGCGTTTCCGATTTAAGCATTGCCAACTAGGTAACGCTAAGCGGGGCGTTCTGCGACATATCCCGGTGCCATTTGGGGAAGGGCGCACGGGGTCCGTGTCCAGGATGGCGGCGAGGCATTGCTCATATCCGCGTGGAGGTGAGCAGTTTTGGACACGTTCGGCGAGTTCACTGCTAGTCGGCCGTCACTCTTGCGTAGCGTCGCTGTGAAGCTCTTCGTCTTCATGGCCGGTGTGCTCCTGATGCTGGCGCGGACGTCTCCCGCGCTGGCGGCAGATTCGCACGGCGACAAGGGCAAGGCGGCGACCGATAAGACGAGCGCTTCGGTGGTCGTCCACCGCAGCGATCCTGCACCTGCCAAGTCCGACCATCCCATCGGCGGCGGAGCCGGCGGCGATGGCAGCGGGGGCGGCAAGGACAAGAACAGCGGCAGCGGCGGCGCGAGTGCGAAGGGCGGCGCCAGTACGAACAGCGACGCCAGCGCCAAGAGCAGCGCTGCTGCCAAGTCGGACTCGAGCGCGAAGTCGGACTCGAGCGCCAAGTCGGACACCAGCGCCAAGTCGGACACCAGCGTCAAGTCAGACGCCAGCGCCAAGTCGGACACGGCTGCAAAGGGCAGCGCTGACGCCAACGGCAAAGGCAACGGCGACCTCAAGGCTGGAGCCGGCGCCAAAGTGACCGCTCACCACAAGGAAGTCGGCGAGAACAACTCGGACAGCCGTGGCGACGTCGCCGGCGGCAAGAGCGGCAACGGCGACGACAAGACCAAGGTCGATTCGGCATCGGCTGAGAGCACAGGCGTGAGCACCGGCACGACCGCCGGCAGCGCGGCGTCCACGAACTCGGCCGGAGTCTCGGCCAGCACAGGCTCGAGCACCGGCACCACGACCGGCAGCACGGCAACGTCCAACTCGGGCGGCGTGTCGGGCAGCACGGGCAGCACCGGCGCAAGCACTGGAACGACCGCCGGCAGCACCGCGACGGGCGGCGTCTCCGGCAGCACCGGCAGCACCGGCGCGAGCACCGGCACCACGGCCGGCAGCACCGCGAGCGGCGGCGTCTCCGGCAGCACCGGCAGCACCGGCGCGAGCACCGGCACCACGGCCGGCAGCACCGCCACGTCAAACTCGGGCGGGACCGGCGGTGGCGGATCGGTCGAGGCTCAGCTCATCGCCATGCAGAACGAAGTCCTCCAGATCAACGCGGAGATCTCTGCGGCGGTAAGCGCAGGCGAAGTCAGCTCAGCTCAAGCCACTGTGCTCGAGCAGCAGCTGGCGCAAGTGAAGTCGGAGCTCAGCGCAGCCATTAGCGCCGGAACGGCCACATCGGTCGAGATCAACCTGATGAAGGGGCAGCTAGCCTCGATTCAGGCTGAGATCAACGCGATGCTGAGCAGCGAGAACAGCACTGGCACCACAGGTACCAGCACAGGCACCACGGCCGGCAGCACCGCGAGCGGCAAGGTCTCCGGCAGCACCGGCAGCACCGGCGCGAGCACCGGCACCACGGCCGGCAGCACCGCGAGCGGCGGCGTCTCCGGCAGTACCGGCAGCACCGGCAGCACCGGCAGCACCGGCAGCACCGGCAGCACCGGCAGCACCGGCAGCACCGGCAGCACCGGCAGCACCGGCAGCACCGGCAGCACCGGCGCGAGCACCGGCACCACGACCGGCAGCACAAGCGGAGCTACGGGCGGCACCTCGGGTGCCCAGGCCGGCGGCCCGTCCGGCAGCGGCAACGTGAGCGGAGCGACCGCGACAGGCGGCGTCTCCGGCGCCACGGCATCCTCGGGCACCGGAGCGGTGCTCGCGGCGACAGGTTTCCCGATCCTCGGCGGGCTCCTGGGCATCGCACTCGCCCTTCTGGGAGCAGTCGGCCTCCGGATCGGTCGCAACAAGTAGCGCGTCAAACGGAGCCGGGCTCGCCAGCGTGGCGGGCCCGGTTTTTCGTCGGCGCCGAACGAACCGTCTAGGTACGCTCGCGCGACCAAACGTTCCCTTGATGTGACCGCCCCGCACGGGCGGTCACACCACTGATTGCAAAGGAGAGTGCGTCATGGAGCTTTCGCCCGGTGGCATCATCGCCTGGATCATCGTCGGGCTCATCGCCGGTTGGGCGGCATCAACCGTCAGCCGAGGCCATGGCTTCGGCCTCCTCGGCGACATCATCGTCGGGCTGATCGGCGCGCTGCTGGGTGGCTTCCTCGCGGGCTTCTTCATCCATGGCAGCATCGGCTTGATCGGCACCATCGTCATCGCCTTCCTCGGCGCTTTGGTTCTGCTGTTCATTCTCAGGATGTTCGGGCGGGGTCGGGCGCGCGCCTGAGCGGTTCCTGAAGCCAGGGGGCCCGCTTTACGGGCCCCTGGCCTACCTCACTTGTACGGCGACTTGACCACCCCCGACGCGGTTTGATTTAGGCCGGACAAGACTCTTAGGAGGGGCGACGTGGAGGTAGCCACCCTGCCGGCCGGCCGCCGGCCTACGGGTGCATCCGGGTTGCGCGAGACAGGAAGGTTGCGAGCGGCGAGCCAGCTGAGGCCACGGCAGCGTGTGCGCGCTGCGCAGCGGCTCGAGAAAGCCCAGGCCGCGGCCTCGATTGCCCTGAGCGCCGTGTCCTCCTATCTCGAGGCCGAGATGGAGCTGCCGGCGTTCTTCGGCCACCTCGGCGAGACGGTCGCGGGGCTGGTGGGCGCTCGCCGCATCGCCTTCTGGCGCCTTTCCCCGCATGGAGCCCTTGGCGTCCAGCGCGAACCCTTCGGCTTCCAACCTCAATCCCCGGTTCGAAACCTCAGGATCCCGCTCGAGCTGGATGGAGACGGTATCGCCGAGCGAATCGTCTTCCGCGATGAGCTCGAGCTGCGGAACGGCACGTGCCTGGCGCTCGATGAGTTCTGGCGAGAGAACGGCTTGCGTGGGATGCGCAACTCGATAGCCGTCTCCTGGCCGGCCGGCGACCGGCGGATCGGCGCCCTCGCCGCCTACGACTCCAGGCGCGGGTTCACGCCCGACGACGCCTGGGTCCTTCGGGTCGCGGCGATGGCCACCGGTCTGGTGTGGCAGTACCGCGAGGCTGAAGAGGAGCTGGATGTCGCCGTCGAGCGTTTGGAGGAAGCGATGGCCGCCCGCCGCCAGCTGCTGGCCAATGTCGCTTCCGGTGGCGACGAGGCAAGGCGCAGGTTCGCGAGCGCCCTCCATGACGACTCGCTCCAGCTCCTCACCGCAGCCGAGCTGCAGCTGGAGCGAATTCGCAACGACAGCTCCGAAGGCAACCACAAGACCCAGCTCGACCAGCTGGCGGCGACCATCAAGAAGGTCGAGGATTCGCTGCGCCGGCTCCTGATCACCGTCAGCCCCGAAGCGCTCGACCTCACGGTCGGGCTCGGGGAGGCCATCCGCGATCGCCTCGAAACCCTTCGCGTGCACACCGGCATCGAACCTGATGTCGACCTGCAGCTTCCCGACGACCTGCCGAGCGAGGTGGAGTCGATGGTATTCAAAAACGTCGCGGAGGCCCTGACCAACGTGGAGAAACACTCCCAAGCCACGCGCATCCGCGTCGCGGCCTCGGCCCTTGACGGCGGAGTGGTCATCGAGGTGGCCGACGACGGCAAGGGGTTCGTCGTCAATGAATGCATACATGTCCCCGGTCATCTCGGCCTGCTGGCGATGAAGGAGCGCGCCCAGCTGGTGGGCGGCTGGTGCCGCATTCACAGCGACCCGGGCGAGGGAGCCAGGGTCGAGTTCTGGGTACCCACGGCGTAATCGAGAGAAAGAAAGGAGAGGGAACGAACATCATGGCAGGCAAAGCCCTAGCCACAGCCACGGAAAGCACTGATCACAGGGTGATGCTGCGGGTTCTCACCGCGGTCAAACGCGGCGACTTCACCGTACGCATGCCGCTGACCTCGACCGGTCCAGCCGGCAAGGTCGCGATCGCCATCAACGACATCATCGAGTCCAACCAACGTCTCGAGCGCGAGCTGAAAAGACTCAGCAAGCACGTGGGCAAGGAAGGCCAGGTCAAGCACGCGTCGATCGGCGACGCCGGCGGCGCCTGGGCCGCCACCCTGGATTCGATCAACGACTTGATCGAGGACGTGGTGCGGCCGAACAGCGAGATGGCGCGCGTCATCAACGCGGTCGCCAAAGGTGACCTCACGCAGACGATGTCGACCAACATCGACGGTCGCCGCCTGCAGGGTCAGTTCCTGGAAACGGCGCGGATCGTGAACACGATGGTCAACCAGCTCCGCGCCTTCAGCCTCGAAGTGACGCGCGTCGCTCGCGAGGTGGGCACTGAGGGCAAGCTCGGCGGCCAGGCGCAGGTACCCGGAGTCGCCGGCGTCTGGAAAGACCTCACCGACAACGTCAACTTCATGGCAGGCAACCTGACCAGTCAGGTCCGCAACATCGCCGAAGTGACGACGGCGGTCGCCAACGGAGACCTCTCGCGGAAGATCACGGTCGAGGGCCAGGGCGAGATCCTCGAGCTCAAGAACACGATCAACACGATGGTCGACCAGCTCAACGGCTTCGCCTCCGAGGTGACCCGTGTCGCCCGCGAGGTGGGCACCGAGGGGAAGCTCGGCGGACAGGCTGAAGTCAAGGGGGTCGCCGGCACCTGGAAGGACCTCACCGACAACGTCAACCTGATGGCCGGTCAGCTCACCAACCAGATCCGCAACATCGCGGACGTCACCACCGCCGTCGCCAACGGTGACCTCTCCAGGAAGATCACCGTCGACGTCCAGGGCGAGATCCTCGAGCTCAAGAACACCATCAACACGATGGTCGACCAGCTCAACGCCTTCGCCTCCGAGGTGACCCGCGTCGCGCGCGAGGTGGGTACCGAGGGCAAGCTCGGCGGCCAGGCTCAAGTGAAGGGCGTCGGCGGCACGTGGCAGGACCTCACCGAAAACGTCAACTC
The DNA here is from genome assembly GCA_005883585.1 of Chloroflexota bacterium. GTDB lineage: Bacteria > Chloroflexota > Dormibacteria > Dormibacterales > Dormibacteraceae > UBA10449. The sequence goes on along the minus strand of VBFD01000109.1, from coordinate 35,837 downwards.
GATGGCCGGCAATCTGACGAGCCAGGTCCGCAACATCGCCGAAGTAACGACCGCCGTCGCCAACGGCGACCTCTCCAAGAAGATCACCGTCGACGTTCAGGGCGAGATCCTCGAATTGAAGAACACCATCAACACGATGGTCGATCAGCTCAACGCCCTCGCGTCCGAGGTCACCCGCGTCGCGCACGAGGTGGGAACCGAGGGCAAGCTCGGCGGCCAGGCCCATGTCAAAGGTGTGGGCGGCATCTGGAAGAACCTCACCGACAACGTCAACTCCATGGCCAGCAACCTGACCAGTCAGGTGCGCAACATCGCCGAGGTCACGACCGCGGTCGCCAACGGCGACCTCTCCAAGAAGGTCACCGTCGACGTGCGCGGGGAGATCCTGGAGCTGAAGAACACGGTCAACACGATGGTGGACCAGCTCAATGCTCTCGCCGGCGAGGTCACGCGTGTTGCGTACGAGGTGGGGACAGAGGGCAAGCTCGGCGGCCAGGCCGACGTGAAGGGCGTCGGCGGCATCTGGAAAGACCTCACCGACAACGTCAACACGATGAACATGAACCTGACGGACCGGACCCGCAACATCGCCGACGTCACGACCGCAGTCGCCATGGGCGACCTCTCCAAGAAGATCACCGTCGATGCGCTCGGTGAGTTTCTGGTCCAGAAAAACACCATCAACACGATGGTCGACCAGCTCAACGCATTCGCGTCCGAGGTCACGCGTGTCGCCCGCGAGGTGGGCACCGACGGCAAGCTCGGCGGCCAGGCCGAGGTCAAGGGCGTCGGTGGGATCTGGAAGGACCTCACCGACAACGTCAACACGATGGCCAGCAACCTCACGGACCAGGTGCGAGGCATCGCGCGCGTCGTGACCGCGGTAGCCAACGGCGACCTGAGGGGCAAGCTGACCCTCGAAGCGAAGGGCGAGATCGCCGCGCTGGCGGAGACCATCAACAGCATGACCGACACGCTGGCCACCTTCGCCGAGCAGGTAACGAGCGTGGCCCGCGAGGTGGGCGTGGAGGGCCGCCTCGGCGGGCAGGCACGCGTGCCTGGCGCTGCGGGCACGTGGCGCAACCTCACCGACAACGTGAACCAGCTGTCGGCCACGCTGACCACACAGGTCCGCGCCATCGCCGACGTGGCCACCGCCGTGACCAAGGGCGACCTCACGCGGTCGATCGGCGTCGAGGCCAGCGGGGAGGTCGCCGTCCTCAAGGACAACATCAACGAGATGATCCGCAACCTCAAAGAGACGACCGAGAAGAACACCGAGCAGGACTGGCTGAAGACGAACCTGGCGCGATTTGCCCGGATGCTGCAGGGCCAGCGCGACCCGATGACCGTGTCGAAGATGATCCTTTCCGAGCTCGCGCCATTGGTGAGTGCGGAGCACGGCGTCTTCTACGGGATGGTCGCCGCCAACGGCAACGAAGCCCGCCTCGTCTTTCAGGCCGGCTACGCGTACAAGAGCCGGAAGACCGTGCCGCCCGAGTTCCGGATCGGCGAGGGCCTGGTGGGCCAATGCGCACTCGAGAAGAAGCGGATCCTGGTCACCGACGTCCCGTCCGACTACGTCCGCATCACCTCGGGCCTTGGTGACGCCAGCCCGCTCAACATCATCGTGCTGCCGGTTCTGTTCGAAGGCGAGGTGCGAGCCGTCATCGAGCTGGCATCGTTCCAGCGTTTCAACCAGACGCACCAGGACTTTCTCGACCAGCTGACCGAGAGCATCGGAATCGTCCTGGCGCAACAGAACGCCGAGATCGAGCACAAGCGCAACGAGGTCGAGGTGGCCAAGAACCTGGTCGAAGAAAAGGCCGAGCAGCTCGAGATCACGTCCCGCTACAAGTCGGAGTTCCTCGCCAACATGTCGCACGAGCTGCGGACGCCGCTCAACAGCCTTCTCATCCTGGCGCAGGAGCTCGCGGACAACCCTGACGGAAACCTTCTGCCGAAGCAGACCGAATACGCGACGATCATCCGCTCGTCCGGCACCGACCTTTTGAAGCTAATCAACGACATCCTCGATCTGACCAAGATCGAGTCCGGGACCGTGGCGCTGGAGATCACGGACTGGCCGCTGTCCGAGCTGCCGCCGCTGCTCGAGCGCACCTTCCGCCACGTGGCGGAAGCCACGAAGCTGGGCTTCACGATCGAGCTGAAGCCGGGTCTGCCGGAGACCATCCCTACCGATCCCCAGCGCCTGCAGCAGGTGCTCAACAACCTGCTCAGCAACGCCTTCAAGTTCACCGAAAAAGGCCACGTCGCGTTTCGCGCCGAGCTCGCGACATCGGGCTGGAGCTTGGGGCATGAAGCCCTCAACCGCGCCGGCGCGGTGATCGCGATGAGCGTCACCGACACCGGCATCGGCATTCCTTCGGCTCAGCAGCAGACGATCTTCGAAGCCTTCGCGCAGGGAGATGGCACCACAAGCCGCAAGTACGGCGGCACCGGGCTCGGCCTGTCCATCTGCCGGGAGCTGACGCGGCTGCTCGCCGGCGAGATCACGCTCGAGAGCCAGCCCGGCGTGGGCAGCACCTTCACCCTCTACCTCCCCATCGCCAGCCCTGTGGTGGCGTGGTCGGCCTCGCCTGCCGACGCCTCGTCCAATGGCTCGGTCGAAAACGGCACCAAGTCTCCGGCCGTGAAGATCGCGCCCAGCACGGCGGACGGCGCGCGCAAAACGGCGGTCGCGGTCATGGATCGACCGTCTGCGGCGGTGGCGACGAGGAACGTCCTCGTCGTCGAGGACGAGCCGGTGCAAAGGGAGCACATCGTTCAGCTCCTCGAATCCCTCGCCGCGCAAGCGACCGCAGTCGCCACCGGCGAAGAGGCTGTTGCGGCGCTCGAAGCCCAGAGGTTCGACTGCATCGTCATCGACCTCGGGCTTCCCGGAATGAGCGGATGGCAGGTGATCGATCACATGCGGGCGAACAAGGGCCTGCGGTCGACGCCGGTGCTTGTCTACACCGCCAAGGAGCTGACCCGCAAGGAGGAGCTGAAGCTCGGCCGGGCGACGAAGACGATCGTCGTCAAGGAGGTTCGTTCTCCAGAGCGATTGCGCGACGAGGTCGGCGCAATCCTGAGCGTGGAGTCGTTCGACGCGTTCGCGGACGGCGGCAGCGTGCCGGTCGAGATGTCGCTGGCCGGCAAGAAGGTCCTGGTCGTCGATGACGACATTCGGAACACATTCGCCCTGACCGCTGTGCTGGAGCGCCAGGGCATGGAGGTCACATCGGTGAACAGCGGCGGCGAGGCGCTCGAGACTCTGAGCGACGACGCCGACATTGACATCGCATTGGTCGACGTGATGATGCCGGAGATGGATGGCTACGCAACAATGACGAAGATGCGCAGCCTGGACTCATTCAAGGACCGGCCGATCATCGCGCTCACCGCCAAGGCGATGAAGGGAGACCGAGAGAAATGCATAGAAGCTGGGGCGTCGGACTACATCGCGAAGCCTGTGGTCAGCTCTCACCTGGTGGCCATGCTGCGGTCGTGGCTCAGCCACTGAACGGGAGCGGAAACCGGGGCGGGGTCGGATCGTGGTAAAAGCCGCGTACGCGCCGTCTGAGAGCCACAGCATCGAAGAGATCGAGATGAAGCTTCTGCTGGAAGCGGTGTCCCTTCGTTACGGCTATGACTTCCGCGATTACGCGATAGGACCGCTCCGGCGCAGCATCTCCACCGGCATGGCGGGCGAAGGCGTCGCGACCATCTCCGCTTACCAGGACCGCTTGCTGCACGACTCGAGCTCGATGCAGAGGTTCCTGGGCACCGTGGGCGTGAACGTAAGCAGCATGTTTCGTGATCCGGACACGTGGCGCTGCCTACGCGAAGACGTCGTCCCGGCGCTGCGAACATACCCATCGCTGCGGATCTGGAGCGTCGGCTGCGCAACGGGTGAAGAGGTCTATTCGCTCGCGATCATGCTTCAGGAAGAGGGGCTCTACCAGAGGTCGACCATCTACGCCACCGACATGAACGAGGATGCCCTGGCGATCGCGCGGGTTGGGTCGTGCCCTGTCGAGCGGATGCGGTCTTACGAGACTGATTACGTGCTCTCGGGTGGCTCCTCCAGCCTGGACGCATACTTCACAACCGCGGGGCGCATGGCGAGGCTGAAGCGCAACCTCCTTCACAACGTGACGTGGGCGCAGCACAACCTGGTCACCGACGCCTCTTTCAACGAATTTCACCTGATCGTCTGCACGAACGTGCTGATCTACTTCAGGCCCACCCTCCAGCAACGCGCCCATCGGCTTTTCTACGAGAGCCTCATCAGGTCCGGCTTCCTCACGCTTGGCCTGCGGGAATCGCTGCTCTTCGCGCCCGAGAGCAGCCGGTATGAACCCGTTCGCGACAGCGTGAGCGTGTTCAGGAAGGTTCGGTGATGGCACAGCGCATGACAAGCACCCGGCCGGCGCCGACGGAAACCAAGGTCGACATTCTGCTGGTCGACGACGACGCGACCAAACGCTTCGCGATGAAAACGATCCTGGCGCCGCTGGGCCAGAGCGTCATCGAAGCCGCCTCCGGCCCCGACGCATTGCGGCAACTCTTGAAGCAAGACTTTGCGGTGATCCTGCTGGACGTCCGGATGCCGGGGATGGACGGTTTCGAAGCCGCCCAGCTCATCCGGCAGCGGCCGCGATCCGAGCTGACGCCGATCATCTTCGTCACCGCGCTCGATCGGGCAGAGACCGACATGGGTCGCGGTTACGACCTGGGCGCCGTTGACTTCGTCTTCGCGCCTGTGGTCCCGGCAATCATGCGCGCCAAGGTGACGGTCTTTGTCGAGCTGTACAAGGCGCAGCAGGAGCTGCGCCGCTACCGGACGCAGCTCGAACGGCTCGTACAGGAACGGACGACAGCGCTGACCGCCATCAACCGCGAGCTCGAGGCCTTCAGCTATTCGGTCTCGCATGACCTGCGCGCGCCATTGCTCTCGTTCAACGGGCTGAATCGCACGCTGCTCGATGACTACGGCGATGCGCTCGACCCGCGCGCGAAAGACTACCTGCAGCGCATGCGGCTCGCGAGCGAGCGGATGACCTCGGTGTTCGACGGGCTGCAGACTCTATTCCGCCTCACGAGCGGGGAGATCCATCGCGAGCCGTGCGACATCAGCGCCATGGCGGCGGAGGTCGTCGACGAGATGCGCGCCGCCAATTTGGACCGCAAGGTCGAGGTCGGCATCGCCTCCGGCATGAACGCGTCTGCCGATCCGCGACTCGCTCGGATCCTGCTCACGAACCTCATCAGCAACGCCTTCAAGTTCACCAGCAAGGAGCCGATCGCCAGGATCGAGATCGGTACGGAGATCGTCGACGGTGACACCCGCCTGTTCGTCCGTGACAACGGGGTCGGGTTCGACATGATCTACGCGCACAAGCTGTTCGGCGCCTTCCAGCGGCTCCACAGCCAGAGTGAGTTTCCGGGGGCGGGTATCGGTTTGGCGACTGTGCGGCGCATCGTCAACCGGCATGGCGGCAGGGCCTGGGCCGAGGGCGCCGTCGGCGAGGGAGCGACCTTCTACTTCGTACTCTGACGCCCGGGTAGGGATGCTCGGCCCAGGCGTTTTATCAAGAGATGCTTCCGCGCCCGCCGCGGGAACGCCCGCATCTGCTGCGGCTTGCCGCCCTGATCTGCTTGTTCTTGGGCCTCGTGCTCATCGTCTTCTATGCCGAAGGCATGTGGCAGGGGGTGCAGGACCAGCAGCGATTGAACCAGGTCTGGTCCGGGCAATCGCTCCGCCATTACGGGCCCCCGATCATCGACCCGAGCCTTCAGCACCCCGAGAACGGGATCGATTTTGCGATCCGGGTACCGCGACTGGGGTACTTCGCGGCGGTCAAGGAGGGCATCTCCAGCTCCGTCCTGTACGCAAGCCCGGGCCACTATCCGAACACCGTCTGGCCAGGCGACCCGGGCACCGTGGGGGTGGCCGCACACAACGTGTACTGGATCAACTTCCCCCAGCTGGCGCCGGGGGATGAGATCGATCTCGAGACCCGCTACGGCGATTTCAAGTACCACGTCACCGGATCCATGATCGTGAGCCCGAACAACCGATCCGTGCTGATCCCGGATGCGCCCGGATACCACCTCACGCTCACCACCTGCTGGCCGCTCTGGGCAGGCGCCTTCGCGACCCAGCGGTACGTGATCTTCACCGACCAGTACTTGCCACGCATGGAGCCCCGCGGCTACACGTAACCTAGGCTCCGATGAAGGCCGACGCTCCTGAGGTTCTCTTCGTTTGCGTGCACAACGCTGGTCGGAGCCAGATGGCGGCGGCGCTGCTCGAACGGCATGCGGGCGATCGTGTGCACATCCGCTCGGCCGGCAGCGAACCGGCCGGCTCGCTCAATCCGCGGGTGGTCGAGGCGATGCGTGAGATCGGCCTGGACATCAGCCGCGAGTTTCCAAAGCCGCTCACAGACGAATTCGTGCGCGCGGCAGATGTGGTGATAACGATGGGCTGCGGCGACGCTTGCCCGATCTATCCAGGCAAGAGATATGAAGACTGGGAGCTCGACGACCCCGCCGGGAAGGACATCGACACGGTGCGCCGCATCAGGAACGAGATCGACGTTCGCATCAAGAGGCTGGTTGAAGATCTGGTCCCGAGCCGCACCGTTTAAGCGATCAGTCTGCTCAGCAGCTGTCTAGTCGCCGGCTCGATGGCGGAGGCGAGCCGGTAGTACGTCCAGATCCCGCGCTTCTCCGATTCGACCAGGCCCGCTTCCTTCAGCTTGCTCATGTGATGAGAGAGCGTCGGCTGGCTGAGGTCGAGGCCCGCCGTGAAGTCGCAGATGCAGATGGGAGTCTTAGCCTTCCAGAGCGACGCCACCATCGTGAGCCGCGTCGGGTCCGCCAGAGCTTTCATGAGCGTCGAGGTGTCCTCAGCCCACTTCTCGTCGACGTCAGGCAGACCGCAGCACACGCCTCGCTGCCGGACGACCGGGAGCGTCTTCATCGCCACGCGCTCATTGTAACGGAACCCATAGACATTCATCGATTGGTAATGTTAGGATCGCATCCATCGACATTCATCGATAGGAGGCCGAGCATGAGCGAAGTCCAAGAGGCGGTTCGATCCAGGTATGCAAGCGTCGCCAAGCAGATAGCCCTGACTCCGCTAGGTGCCCTCGACGCGAGCGCCGGCTGCTGCCAGGCCGACGGGCCCGATTGCGGTTGCTCTGGTTCCTATTCTGCCGCCGACCTCGAGGCGGTCGGTCTCAAGGAATCCGTGAGTCTCGGCTGCGGCAACCCAACCTTGCTCGCGGAGCTGGAGCCGGGCCAAATCGTGCTCGATCTCGGATCAGGCGCGGGCCTCGACGTTTTGATTTCGGCGAAGCGCGTCGGTCCCGGCGGGCACGCGTACGGCGTCGACATGACAGACGAGATGCTGGCGCTCGCCAATGCGAACCGCGACCGGTCCGGCCTCACCAACGCCACGTTTCTCAAGGGCACCATCGAGAACGTTCCGCTGCCGGCCGCATCGGTCGACGTCGTGATCTCGAACTGCGTGATCAACCTGGCCGAGGACAAGGGCGCCGCGATCAAAGAAGCGTTCCGGGTCCTCCGACCCGGTGGGCTCTTCGCCGTCGCGGACATGGTCGAGCTGGAACCCTTGGACGCCACGATCAAGAAGCGGTTGGACTCATGGGCCGGCTGCCTCTCCGGGACGATCCCGATCGAGGAGTACCGCGCCGCACTCGTCGAGGCCGGGTTCCAGGATCCCCACTTCAACGTACACGCCACCGAAGAGATGGCCGGAGTCGACGGCAAGGTAGGCAGCGCATACATCCGCGCACGAAAGCCGAGCTAGAAACGATTACGCCGGCTCAGCCGCTCCGGGCACCGATCTGCCCAGCGAGAATCCTGTGGCGACCTCGCCTGTCAGAGCGAGTATCTCTTCGTCAGCCGCCCGCGATATCAGCCTCCAATCGAAGATGCCACCGCTCTTGAGGTGCGGATCCTGGCTGACGCGAAGGCACGCTCGCACCCAGTGGCGAAAGTAACCTTCCATCCCGCTCACGTCGACCTGGGTATCTCTGACCACGCGATTGATCACTACGACCGCCCGCTCGCGCACCCACTCCACGCCGCGGCTGTCGGCCACGAACTCGAGGGTGAACGCTCCTAGCTCGGCGCCATCGAGCTCGGCGGGCGCGACGACGACGAGCTGATCGCAAACGCGCTCGAGGATGAACTTGGTCGTCTCGTCAAGGAGCCCGGTGCCGAGGTCGAGGATGATGATGTCGAAGTAGCGTTCGAGCACGCCGAAGACCCTGTTGTAGTCGTTGGCGCTCAACGCCTTACGAATCCGCGGATCGGTCGGAGCAGTCATCACCTCCAGACGCGATTCGGGGACGTGCGTGGTAAACCGATGCAGCATCGGAAGCGTCAAATCCTGGTCCCGGTCGATCTCGGAGCTGTCGAGAAAATCGATGAGGTCTTTGATCGAACGGTCGTGGTGTGTTGGAACACGGCTGCGAAAAGTGCCGTGATGCGGATTGCATTCGACCGCGATGATCCGATCGTTGCGGAGCAGGCCCATCTTGCTGGCCACCAGCAGCGCCATCGTGGATTTGCCCACGCCGCCTTTGGCCGAGGCGACCGCGAGGTGAACAGGCGGATCGGAGACCGGCGTCCGCGCCATGTTGAGCAGGCGGAGGTGTCGGAGCTCGGCGGCGCTCGGACCCAGGTTGATCCGGCCCCCGCTCAGGTCGTACAGCCTGCGAGCGATACCGGTGTCGGGGACCTCGGTGCGGGACTTGACGTACTGGCCGGGCATGAACTTGGGCGTCCCGTCGGCAGGCGAGGGCGCAGCCTCAGGCCGGTCGACCGGAGCGGCTTCCGAAACCACAGCCGTCGATCCCGTCGATCCCGTCGATCCCGTCGATCCCTCGGAACCCTCTGCGTCCACCGCCTTCGGCAGTGGCTGCCACTCGCGGCCGTTCCACCACCACCGGCCGTCCGCACTGATCAGGCGCATTCCGGATTCAGCTTATTACTGTGGCTGGCCTCCCCACCCTGTGGGGAGGTGGCCCCGGCCGCAGGCCCGGGACAGAGGGGAGCTAGATTTAGCACGATGCCCGACTTGAAGCCGGAGGAGGTGCTGGAGATCGAAGCGGATCGGCGGCGCCGCGTGACCGAAGCGTTCCGGCTCGGAACCGAAGCGTCGACCGCCGGGGCGGGACTTTCATGGATCGGACCGCTTGCGGCCGGGGCCGCCATCGCAGCCGCCGTGGCTCTGATCGTCGGGATTATCGCTCTCGTACGCTGACCGCGACCTGTACGAGCGCAGGCCGCTCGTGACGCCGCACCAAAAGACCTCTCCCAGGCGGCTGCGCCGAGCTCCGGTGTGACCCCAGCAACGGCCCTTCGCCAGGATCGCCGCTGAGGAGAAGGCCCGGTGTTCCGAGCTCGCGAAGGCGCAATAACAGCGGTTCGAGAATCCCCCGACCCGCCCCACCGGTGCGCCGCGCCGCGACTATGTGTAGGCCGACATCCTTGGCCTGGGCCAGCAGCGAAACGAATGGCTGGAGGGGGCTTCCGCTCGGGGTGACGACGAGGTCGTAATCGTCTACGACGACGTACACGTCGGGGCCCTTCCACCAGCTGCGCGCGCGCAGCTTCTCGATCGACAGGTCGGCGGGCGGCAGGCGCTTGTTCAGAACCTGCGCCGTCTCCGCCACCTGCGCGACGGCGGCCGGCTCGGCGCCCGCATAACCGAGCAGGTATTCGGGTGGCACCACGCCAAGCAGAGTGCGTCGGTAGTCGACGAGAAGGATCTGGGCCTGGCTCGGCGACTGGCGCGCCATCAGGCCCAACAGGAATGAGCGCAGGACATTGGTCTTGCCCGATTCGCCGTCTCCGAAGACCAGGAAATGCGGGTCGCTTCCCACCAGGTCGAGCCATACGACGTCGAGGTCGCGCTCGGAAAGCCCAATCGGCACGCCCCCTTTGTCGCGTGCGGTGACTCCGGGCAGGTCTTTGAGACCGATCTCGTGTGGCAGCACGAGCACCGGCCGCGCCCCCGAACCCGCCCAGGCTGCAGCGACTTGCGCCACCAGATCCTCCAGTGCCGGCTGCATGCCGGACGCGTCTGCGCCGCCGTCGATGCGTGGCATGGCCGTCTGGAAATGAAGGCTGTCCGCGGTCATGCCGCGTCCCGGTATACCTTTGGCCACGTTCTCCGCAGCCCGGCGATTGATCGCGGACTCCATGGGATCGTGCAGCCGGAGCTCGAGACGGCCGCCGATCGACTCCCTGAGCGCGGAGCGGACGTCGACCCACCGACTCGCGGTCATGATCAAGTGGACACCGTAACCAAGGCCTCTGGCCGCAATCTCCTGGATGGGAGCTTCCAGGTCCTCGAACTCCTGCCGCAGCGCGGGCCAGTTGTCGACGACGAGAAAGACGTCGTGCCAGCCGTCTCCGCCCAGATCGCCGCTTTCGCGACGCGAGCGCAGAGTCTGTGGTGAATCGATCCCCACGGCTTTGAACCGGGCTTCGCGCTCGTCGAGCAGGGCCGCCACCTCGGCCACCGTGCGTCGGACACGCTCTGGGTCCTGGCGCCCGGCCGCGCCCCCGACATGTGGCAAGCCGCCCAGTACCGACAGCCCACCACCGCCATAGTCGATGCAGTAGAACTGCGCCTCTTGGGGCGTGTGCGTGAGAGCGAAGCTGGCGATCAGGGTTCTCAGCAGCGTCGTTTTCCCGGTTAGGGCCGCACCCACGACAAGCAGGTGGCCGGCCGAGCCGGCGAGGTCGACCGCAAGCACGTCGCGCGCCTGCTCCGCGGGCAGGTCGACCAGGCCAACTGGTACCGACTGCCGGCCGGAGCCGGCCCAGCTGGTCGCGCTCAATCCGCGTTCACGCCTTTTTCGGATGTCTCCAAGCAGCTGATCGAGCGCAACCGTGCGCTCGAGCGGTGGAAGCCAGACCTGATGGACCCTCTCCGCGGCGTCGCGGAGCTGTGAGACCACGACATCGAGCACGCTGGGGCCCTCAGTGGCCGGCTCGTGGTCTTCCTGCGGGCGCACGACCGGCTCGCCGAAGGCGAGGCTGAATGGGCGGGGGCGGGGTGGTGCGTCGGTGGAGTCTTGCGGCGCGGAGTAAGGCTGGCTTACCAGGGCCGCGCGAAATCGCGTGTACGCAGTGGTCCCGACTTTCAGATAGGCCGAACCGGCAATCGGAGGCAGCTCGTACGCGTCGGGGACCCCGAGAACCGTGCGGCTCTCAGCGGCGCTGAATGTGCGAAGCGCGATTCGGTAGCTTAGGTGTCCTTCGAGGCCGCGCAGACGACCTTCGTCGAGTTGCTGCGAGCAAAGGAGCAGGTGCATGCCCAGACTGCGGCCGAGGCGTCCCACCGCCACGAAGAGGTCGATGAAGTCCGGCTTCGATGTCAGCAGCTCACCAAACTCGTCCACCATCAAGACGAGATATGGAAGGGGCGGCAAGGCATCCCCAGCTGCGCGCCGGCGGTGATAGTCACGCAGCGAAGCCAGGTTGCCGGCCTTTCGCAGCAGCTCCTGGCGGCGCCTGATCTCTCCGAAGAGCGCAGCGTGCATACGATCGACCATGGCGAGGTCGTCGGCCAGGTTGGTGATCACGCCGGCCACGTGCGGAAGATCCTGAAGCCCGGCAAACGCCGCCCCACCCTTGAAGTCGACCAGCACGAATGCGAGCAGGTCCGGCGGGTGCGTGAGCGCGAGCCCGGTGACCACCGTCCGCAGCAGCTCGCTCTTGCCCGAGCCGGTGGCGCCGATCACCAAACCGTGCGGGCCGTCGCCTCCAAGCGCCGACTCTTTGAGGTCTAGAAGCACGGCACCGCCCTGGCTGCTGACGCCGATCGGTGTCCTCAGGTTGTCAGCCGAGGCCCGCGTGCGCCAGATGACGGCGGGATCGAGCCTGGCGACGTCTCGAATGTCCAGCAGATCGGTCAGAGAGATTGCGCCGGCGAGGCGCCGGGAACCAGGCTCCTCTAACAGTCGAAGCGGCGCCAGCCGGCGGGCGATGGCTTCGGCGGCGGCCGGGCCGAGGCGGTCGGGCCGACCTTCGATGCGCGGTCCCGATGATTCGACTTCCAGCCGGGCGGCGGCGACGCCGACCCGCACATCGACCTCGTTGGGTTCCGCGGCCGCGCTCTCGGCGAGGATGACCAACGAAGTCCGCGACGGGGTTCGTCGCAAGGTCGCGATCGCCTCCGGAGCGGGAACCACGCCGTCGGCGAGCACCACCAGCCATTGGTCTGCACCGGCCTGATCGGTTGCCGAGCTGCGCCGGGCGCGGGCGGCGCGGGACGTGATGGCCGCCTCCAGCTCGTCCGGGTCGCAGACCACTGGACCGGATTGGTCGCCCGACGCCCCCCGGAGGTGGGGCAGCCACTTCATCCACTCCCAGCCCGGCGCGGAAGCCCGGCTGGTACACAGCAGGAGGCGAACGTCGTCGGGCGCGTGCAGGACGGCCAGCTGGCTCAAGAGAGCGCGCGCGGCATCGTCAATCGCGGCGCGATGTCCAACGACGCTGACCACAGGTGATGTCTTGAGGTCCACGGCTACGGCCTCATTCGAAACTGTGCTCTGGGCTCGCACCAGCTCACCCATCGCCTCGATGCACACGGGATCCGATTGGGCTCCGAGGCCGTCTTCGGACGGAACCTGAAACGGCGTCGCCAGCGGCAAGGTGCCTTGACCCACCCTCAGCACGAGGAAGTCCGGATCGTCAGGCCGTCTCTCCCAGAGGCGGGCAGTCGAACCGGTGATGGCAAGCAGGGCGTCAGGCGGAGGATGGCTCCATGCCGATGCGGCCCGCTGAGCGGCGGCGGCCGCCTGCAGCTGGACGCGGACTCCGTGCAAATAGTCGAGGTAGCGGGCGCGCCCGCCTCTAAGGCGACGCTTCACGGACGACCTCTGCTGCATTCCCATTCCGATACCCATGCCGACCGAGCCGAGCATGAACAGCAATCCGCTCGCGAGGAAAAGAGGCTTGGGGTTGTTGACGATGAACAGCATCCCGCCGAGGCTCCCGACGATCGGAAACACGTACTGGAGCCAGGCGACCGCACCGCCTGACTGCGAATCGAGGCGCGGCGGCGCCGACAGCGTGATTGGAGAGTCCGGCACGACTGGGGGTGCCGATCGGGGCGCCCGGCGTATCGTCCGCGACCGAGCATCTACAGTCACCATCGATTCGTCACACTAATGGTTCGAGTCCTCAGTCTGAGAAAGCCCTGCTGAGATCACCGAGGAGGACAACGTAGAGGCGTCGTGCCGCGTGACCGTCGTCGGTTCCAGACGGCGGGTCGACGCCACCCTACCCGCCGGCATTCCCGTCGCCGAATTGCTTTGGGACGTGGTGGGCATGCTCGGCGAGACCGGTGATGGCGCGGCCGCCAGATGGGCGCTGATCAGGGTTGGTGGCCAGGTGCTCGACCCTGAGCTTGCGCTGGAGGACCAGGGTGTGGTCGAGGGAACCATGCTGTTCCTTCGCGACATCACCTCTCCAACTCCGGAGCCCGTGGTCGACGACTACTCCGAGCGCGTTGCGATCACCGTTGATGCCCAGACCGGTCGCTGGGCCAAGCCGGCGGCCCAGCTGCTGCTCGTGGGAGCAGCCGCCCTCTGCCTGCTGGGTGCCGGCCTGCTGACCCTCCTGATCGGAGATCGCGGATTGCGGACCGTGGGTGGCCTGGGAGGCGCGGCAATCGCCGCCGCGGGCGGCCTCGGCATGGCACAGCTCATCGGCAAGCGCGCCTTGGGCGGGATCATCGTGCTTGCCGGATTGCCCCTGTGGGCCGCCGCCGGCGCAGGCATTGCCGGCGAAGCTGGAGCGGATTCGACAGGGATTTTGGCGGCGGCTCTGGGGTCTCTCGCCGCGGGGTCGTGGGTCGCCATCCTTATCGCCGGCGACGCCGTGATCACGCCGGCGGTCGGCTTGATCGCAGCCCTCCTCCTCCCCGCGGTGGTGCTTGTGGGGTCATCGGCGGCCGGCGTCGGGTCTCTTGCCGCGGCGGCACTTCTCGCTCCGCTCGGGCTCGGCCAGCTGGCCGTGACGCCCGCCCTGGCGGCGCGACTGGCGAACCTCGCCGAGCCCGATCCCACATCGGTCTCAGTACGTGCGCGGCGCGGCCGGCGCCTGCTGGCCGCACTGCTTGTCGGGTCCACGGTCCTGCTGACGGCTTCGAATGCGGCCCTTGCGATTTCGGGGGGTTGGTTTGCCTGGGGCCTCATGGCCGTGACCTCGGTTGCCGTGGTGGCCAAGGCAAGACATTTTCGATTTTCGGCTGAGGTCGCGCCCTTGGTCGCCGGCGGGCTGATCGGGCTGGTGTTGCTGGAGTGCTCGCTGGTCCTGCAGCTGTCCGGGCCGGGTCGAGTGGGAGGCACCGTCGCCGTCCTGATCGCGGATGCGATTCTCCTTGCGGCGGCGGCCGCCACTGTCAGAGGCTGGGAGCTGTCGCCGCTTTTCCGCAGGCAGATGAGCAGGGTCGAGTTGCTGGCCACAGTGGCAACCGTGCCCTTGGCGCTAGCGGTCCTGCGAACTTACGAGGCTGTGGCGCGCTTCGCCCACGGCCTGCACTAGCCGAGGCTTCCGACCAGGACCGCCGCCAGCTCCCGAACGCTGACCTGCCAGGAAACCGGGGCGCCGGGCCACGTGAAGCCGCGCGTCCTCAACCGCTTGGCGTGGTGCGGATCATAGGTGACCGTGACCTGTTGAACACCGTCGGTCGAGCGCATGGAACGAGCGCGCGACGGTGACTGATTCGCGACCACAACGACCGCCTTCCCTCGAGCCTGAATCGATTCCGCGATGGAACCCGTTTCGTCGAGCTTCGCGAGCTGCGGCGTCGTGACCAGGACGACCTGGTCGGCGGCGTCGATCGAGGCGCGACTCACGGCGCGCTGAAGACCGGCGCCGCAGTCGAGGATCACGATGTTGTGGAGGTGGCGGAGGTGCTCGATGAGCCGGCCCCAGCTGGCGGCACCCGGGGCGATCGCGCTGGTCGGCTTGTCCGGACCGGGCAAGATCGATAGCCGCGGTGCGACGCCGACAAGAGCGCCTCGCACTTGTTCAGGTGTCACGTTGGGCCGGAAAAGCGAGGCGTAAACATCCTTTGACATGCTGCTGTCGGGGGCAATCCAGTGGCTCATCGCGCCCGCTTGAGCATTGGCGTCGACCGCAGCCACCTGGTCGTCCCGCAGCGCGCCGAGCATCGTCGCCAGCAGGACGGTGACGGTCGTCGCACCAGCGCCGGGGTGATCTGAAATTACGGCGATCACATTGCTGGCTCGAAGACGGGGCGCGACGATCGCGCCGTCGAGCGCGCGAATGTACGCGGCATCGCCGGCACGATCCACATCGGCCGCCGGCGACGGCACCCGTACTTGGTCCGCTTCCGCGTCCTCGAGGGGCTCCGGCTCGACGAGCACCAGGACGGCGCCGGCGAAAATCCCGCACTCGCGGAGGGTCCGAGTCCCAGGCAGCGGCGCCCCTCCCTTAGGGGCCAGCTTCCATCCGAGCCCATCCGCCCGTCCCTCGCACACCTCGACCAGGCTGGGCACCAGGTCGTCGACGAGGGCGTCCTCGGGCACCTCGAGCGGGCGCCTTCCTGATGGGCTCTCAACGTCAACGCGCAGGCGTAGTTGACTCAATTCGCCACCATCGTGGAGTTGCCGCTACGGCGTTTCAAATCGGTCCACAGGGCTTAGCATGAATCGAACGGTTAACGGCAGCGCATTCCGGATCTCTTGAGGGAGGACATGGAGAGATGAGCGGAGGCGGTTCGAACTTCCGGACGGAGCTGGCCACGATGCAGGCCGCTTCGCAACACGTCTATGACGTGAACGCCCAGATTCAGTCGCAGCTCAGCAACCTGCTCGCGCGCCTCGATCCCCTGATGGGGACCTGGCAGGGATCGGCCGCCACCAGCTTCCATGCTTTGAAGGATCGCTGGCATCAGGATGCGACGCAGCTCAACGTGGCGCTGCGGGCGATCGGCGACGGCTTGGTCAAGGTTCAAAGCAACTACCAGACGACCGAGGACACCAGCCAGCAGAGCTTCACCTCGATCACTCGCAAGCTGGGAGGCTGACATGGGCGGAGACGGACACATCCTCGTCACATTCGGGGCGGTCAACGAGGCGGCGATGGATACCGATGGCGTCGCTTCACAGATCGCCGCTCAATTGAGCGACCTCAAGGCTTACCTGGCGCCATTGGTCGCGAGCTGGTCGGGCGATGCGTCCGGCGAGTTCCAGGCGCTTCAGGCCAAATGGGACGCCAGCGCCGACGATCTCAACCAGGTCCTGCGCCAGATCTCGCAGTCGCTGCGCACCGCAGGCGACAACTATCTGAACACGGAGCGGGCCAACAGACAGATCTGGAGCTGATTCGTAGGCGTGAGCCTGGATCTGCCTCCTGAGCTCGAGTGGGCGATAAATTTCATCGGCCTGCCCTGGCCTGGAATCGAAGAGGACACGCTGCGCGAGTACGCCACGCATCTGCGCACGTACAGTTCCGCGTTGACCACAACGCACGGTGACGCACGCGCCACCGTCCTGGCCCTGTCCGCCGACAACTTCGGGGAATCGATCGATGCAGTCGTGGATCGCTGGGGCCATCTCTCCTCCAATCACATCCAGGAGCTCGTCGCGGGCTGCAACGGCTTCGCGGATGCACTGGACGTCGTCGCGGACGGCGTGGTCACTGCAAAGGTGGGAATCATTGCCGCACTGACGGCGATGGCGGTCGAGTTCGTGGCCGATCAGGCAGCGGCAGTCGCGACCTTCGGCCTGGCGGAGTTTGCGACCGTCGCGATCGTCGGCACGACCAGGTGGATCGTCAAGGGCCTGCTCAACCAGCTCGAACAGGTGGTCATCGCAGAGGCTTTGCAAATCGCGCTCACTCCGCTGGAGGGCAAGCTCGAGGAGGCTGTGAGGGGCCTGGCTTTGCACGGGGTGGAGGCGGCACTCGCATAGGCGGCTCAAATAGCGGATTCAAAATCAACCTCGACTCCCTCGGTCAAGCGGCCGACAAGCTGCACGGGCACGCGAGCGAGATCGAGAACCACGGTCGGGCTCTGAGTGCGAAGACCGGAGGAAGGGTGGGCCATGGCGCCATCGGAGAAGTCGCCGAACGCCTGGTCAAACGCGGGGTGCGAGCGGCCGGCGAAGGTGTCTCTAAGGCCATTGCCGACTTTCATCGCGGCACCGCCGAAGGCCTGAAAGCCGTGGCGACGCGGACCAAAGAGGCGGACGCACGGGCGGCGAAGGGCTTCAAGGACCTGGAGCATCCGATTCGGATCCAAGCGCCCCACCCGGGTGGCGCGTCCACTGTGGCTTCCCCTCGACCACCCTTGAATCGGACGGAGCTCAGCAAGTCCATCCACTCGGGCCCGCTCGATTCGCTGCACCGGCCGACTGGGGTCCAGGCCCAACTCACGGGGGAGCACGTCCTCACCGGAACCCCGGCATCGCGTCACATCACCCCTCCCGGTTTTGAAGGACAACCCGCGGGACATGCTCGCGGACACCTCCTGGGTGCTCAGATCGGAGGATCGGGGACCGACCCCAAGAACCTCGTTACGATTCATCAGACGCCCGCCAACCTCCCGGAGATGGTCAGTTATGAGCGCCGGGTACGAAAGGCGCTGGAGGCTGGGCAGCAGGTGGACTATTCATCCACTCCGGTCTACGTTGGCAATGAACTTGTTGCGCGGGGGATCACGATGCGCGCGAGCGGAAGCGGAGGCCTTGATTTCTGGGTTACGGTCTTGAACCGTGGACGCTAGACCCTCCGACGCTCTTGCCGAGCTGAAGCGAGCCGTGCCACCTCCGGCTCGGGTGGCTCGAATCGATTGGAATCAAGTGGAGAATCGCTTGGGATTCCCACTCCCGGCTGACTATCGCGCCCTTGTGGAAACCTACGGCGAAGGTTCCTTCGATGACTTCCTGTGGCTCTTCCACCCGACGAGTCCGAATCCGCATCTAAACCTGATCGACGAGCTCCGCGTTCTGCGGGAGGCGCTTGCCCTTGATACGGACGGCGTCGGTCCTCCACCCGAAGATCTGGTTCCATGGGCAGGTACCGACAACGGGGATTCCGTTTACTGGAAGTTCGACTCCACGCGCCGGCTCGGCAGCAGCGTGATCGTCAACGAGGCGAGGGGCGACGCTTGGCCCGAGTACGAGCTTTCGGCCACCGAGTGGCTGTTGGCAGTCCTCACCGGTCGGATTCGGGTACCGGTCTTCCCCGACGACTTTCCGTCACGCCATCCTTCGTTTCGAGCCAGCTAAATTCCGAGACTCCCTCTGCTGATGGTGCCGAGCACCTGTTGCTGGTAGTAGAGGATCGAGCTGTCGTCAGCATGCACATTCGATGGATAGTGGGTCGAGACGGACAGCGTGTAGATGTTGCCCGCGGAGATCGCCAGCCCGAAATAATCGCCGATGAACGACAGCCTGCAGGGGTCGTTGTGTGATGCGCACGCCATCTGCCCGAGCCCTCCCAGCTTCTGCAGGTCGGTTGTGGTCCCGTCCGGGTTGATCCCCAGGCCGGGCTGCTGCGGATCCCAGGTGAAGCTCGACGCACGGATGTTGGCGCCCCTGGACACCGCGCCGGCGCCAGTGTCCTTGTAGGGCTGCACCGAAACGTCGATGCAGAAGTTCGACCGACCACGATCCTGCAGGATGATGCTGGCGTCGCTCGGGCAGCTGGCCCGCCGGTCGTAGAACGCCACCGCCACCGCGCCTCCGGGACCGGCGGCTATGGCCGGCTGGAAGTGGTCGGCGACATTGCCTGACTTGTAGTCGTCGTTGACCGCCACGGGCGCGCTCCATGTCTGGCCGCCGTCAGTCGACTGCACGATGAAGACGTTGTACTGCGTCCCGTTGAAGTCGTTGTAGGCCAGGTACAGGTGTCCAGGAAAATCCTGCGACACAGCGAATGCGAAATTGATGCCATCGCGGAAGGTCGTGTTCGTCACCCGCCCGCTGGCCACCCCGATCGTATTTCCGGATCCCGCCTGAACCGGCCTGCTGAAAGTCGCGCCGTCATCGGTCGACTTAGTCACGAAGAAGTCGGCCACGTTGGTCTTCGTCCCGATGTTCGTGTAGGCAACGTAGACGTCGCCCTTGGGGTCGACGGCCGGCTGGCTGAACTGGTCGCGCAGCTGGTCGATGGAGGCCGAAACGATCGTCTTGGCGCGCGAGAACGTCAGCCCGCGGTCCCGAGAAACCGCCATACGCAGCTTGACGGTGCTCCCAACATTGCCATCGATCACGTCCCAGGTGGCGTAAACGTGGTCCTGGAAAATCGATTTTGGGTAATGGTTGACGGCGATCCACTGCTTGTCCTCTACGTGGCCGAACTGGAACGAGCTTGAATTGGGAACCTGTTCGAGCGCCTGCCCGCCGTTCCCTGTCGCCCAGTGCGCGCCAAGGTCGTCGCTGTAGGAAACCGTGATCTCCCCGTCAGGGTGCAGGTTGGTCCAGAACGCGTTGAAGGGAAGCATCGTCTGGTAGACACGACCCTTGGTGTCGAAGCCGACGTTGGGGTCAGTCGTGTTGGTCCAGCTCGGCGGCATCTTCTGATTGAGCACGCCAGGCGTCGTCTCGGTGGTGGAGCAGTCGTACCCCTGGATGATGTTGTTGGTGTGCGAGCTCCCGTTGATGTTGTAGCTGCCGAGATAGAAGTTGTAGCCGGTCGAGAACTTGTCGAAGAAGAACTTCGACGAGCCCACCAGCTGTTCGCTACCGGGCTTGACCGTTATCTCCGACTCCGAGTGATTGGCGTTGAAGTTGGCGGCGCTCGGACCGACGCATCCCCCTTCGATCGGCGGGTTTTCGGGGTAGCCGCCGCCGCTCGTGGGCGAGCTGACCACGGCGTTGGTCGGGGAGATCGGTGACGCCCAGAGTGCTCCGCCCGCCACCAGCCGGCCGGGCGAAAGGGCAAAGATGATGGCCGCCGCCAGGGCGACCACCCTCAACGGCGTTCGACTGAACGCGGTGAAGCTCCCCACTATTCCAGGCCTCCTTCGCAGTGCAAGCCGAAGAAAGTTTTTTGACGCAGCCTCCTCGGACGATAGCCGATCAAGTTCGCGAATTCAAGACGGTGAAATCGGAGTCCTAATCTGGCTCGAGCGGCCGCTCATCGACCAGGGTGGTGGCGTAGGGAACAGCCTCGAGGCGTTCGATTGGAATCGGTTTGCCGGAGACCTCGCTGAGCCCATAGGTCCCGGCGTCGATCCTGCTTAGCGCCCTGGTGACCTGCTCCAACGTTTCCCGATCGAGGTCGTTGGCGTCGGTCTCGTCTTCACGGTCGTAGGTGCGGATGGACTCATCGCCCGAATCGCCGACACCCGACTCTTCGTGCACGGTTTCCTGGATGTCACGGTTCCGGGCAGCGATGCGTGACTCGATGGCGTCGCGCTCCGTCTCCAGGAGCTTGCGAAAACGGCGAATGTCTTCCGGTGTCAGGTCAGCCATCAATACCTACTTTACGGATTTGACGCGGTTGCGGCGGGAGAGTAGATTCCCGCGGAAATGATCTACGCAGACGCTTACTTCACGATGGGCTACTACGTCGGGGCCGGGATCTTTCTACTCATCGTGGGACTCGTTTATTGGTTCGTCGGACGCTGGGGATGGATCGGGGTGATCATCCGAATCATCTGCGCGATCTTGTTTTTGTTCAAGTTGTTCCAGGTGCTCTTCTCACATCCCCCGAGTGGCTGAGTTGTGACGAACGACACCGACGCCGTGTGACGCGCGACACCGAAGGATCCATCCACCGCGCCTAGCCTCCTGGCATCCCAGATTCAAACCCCACTTGGAGGTTCAGGCGATGCAAGCGAGACTCGAAACGAGGCGTTTTCCAGCGGCGGCATTGGCGTTCGTTTTCGCGCTGATAGCGGTCCTTATGCTCGGCGCGGCAGGCGGCTACGTGATGAGTGCGCTCAAGGCGCCGGCTGTTCAATCCGTGCAAGGCCCCATCACCTCGACAGTGCAGGGCGGGCCGAGCTCCGACCTCACGCGGGTGCTGCCTCAGCCGGTGGCGCAGGGTGGGCCGAGCTCCGATCTCACACGGGCGCTTCCGAGCGAAACGGTCGGTACCAGCAGCCCTTGCGACTCACTCCGGCCCCACGGCGTCTGCTAGGAGCAGTGAACAGGGAGGTCGCACGCTGTCCTTGCGGCCTCCCTAAGCTCCAACCCCTCAGGTCCGCGGTCTGTTGAGCGGTAATCCGCTTTCGCCGACAAAGACCTTGAGCACCTTCCAGTGATCGGGCACTTCGAAAGGTTCAATGCTCGCGTTTGTCACAAGAAGCGAGTGCCCCATGAAGGCGAGCCCCCACGGCGAGTCGAACAGGGGGCTTGAGATTCGGCGTATCTCATTGCCGGCTGGATCGAGGACGGCGATCTGGTTGGTACCGATCAGGGCCACGTAGATGTTGCCTGAGCTCGCGAAAGCCAGACCTGTCGCCTGAGGCAGTTGCTGTCCGGCGACGACCGGGAAGCGGTGTACCAACTGGAGGTCGGACGCAGATGGGTGGTCAACGAGTGGGATCCGGTATACGACGGCCTCTCCGGGGAACATGGCCGAGATCGTTATGGTGAAGTACAGGAACTTGCCAGTCGGGTCAATCCGGCCACCCAGCGGGCCTCCGGCGAAGCCGAAGAGTCCGGTGAGCCTTGGGTCCTGGAACCAGATCGAAGGCTGCCCATCGGGAGTGACTCGCCAAATTCGCGGCTTGTCATCGGTCATGAACAAATTACCGACGCGATCAAAGACGAGGTCGTTCCACATCGTAACCATCCAGCCTCCAGCCAGCGGGGCTTGGGCGAAGAGCACGGGTGCGGCGTTCTCATGATCGAGGGACAGGCGGAGAATCCGCCCGTTCATGTCCGCTATGTAGAGCTGGTGTTCGGAGGTCGGGTTGCCGTCAAGGGCGAGCCCGAACAGGCCCATGTTGGAGTTCGGCATGGTTGCGACGGTGGTCGTCGTGACGAGCTTGCCGTTGTTGTCGTAAGCAAATACGCGCTCGCCGTCCGAATTGAGATGCCCACCTGTCGCTGGGTCGGCAAAGAAGTCGCCAGCGCTGGTCGAGACGTATACGCGGCTCTTGTCTACGGCAACGCCGAAAGGGTGCCCTGGCGCCGGCACGCTAGCGAAAATGGTCGTGTCGCCAATCGCCGGATGGTTAAGGGTCTCGTTGGCGAGGGCGGGCCCGATGCCCTGGCCGAGCCCGATCGCTGCAAGGACCGCCACCGGTCCGACTTTTGCCCACCAACGTCGGTTCATCTTCATCGTCTTTCCTCCTGACCGCGCCAATCGATCTGATCCGGGGCCGACTACAGGAGCTTCGCCAATGGGGTTTGTGGAATCTTTGGAACTGTTTTGGCGGGGATGGCTGGGAATCGACCGCAGCGATTCGCCTGCTTGGCTATCGTCTTGGCCGTCCGACGTCTCGCTGAGCTCCAGGAGTAGTCACGCTGTACAAGCTGTGAAGCTCTACCACGAGCTGGCCGAGTGGTGGCCGGAGTTCTCGGATCCCAAGGAATACCGCCGCGACACGGCTCACTTCAGGCGTGTCCTCCGCAAGTGGACCGGACCGGCACCGCTAACTATGCTCGAGCTTGGTTCAGGCGGCGGAAACAGCGCCTTGTACCTCAAGGCGCACTTCGCGATGACGTTGGTGGATCTCTCGCCGCGGATGCTCTCGGTGAGCCGCAAGCTCAACCCAGAGTGCGAGCACGTCAAAGGCGATATTCGCACGCTGCGACTCGGCCGCACCTTCGACGTGGTCTTCGTTCATGACGCGATCTGCCACATGACTACAGAACCTGATCTACGAGCTGTGATGCAGACCGCATATGAGCACTGCCGCCCTGGTGGCGTCGCGCTCTTCGTTCCGGACTACGTGCGCGAGACCTTTGTCGCAGGCACTGATCATGGAGGAGCCGGGAGACTGCGCTTTCTGCAATGGGTCTTCGATCCCGACCCGACCGACAACACGTATCTGGTTGACTTTGCGATCCTGCTGCGCAACCAGGAAGGCGAGGCCCGCGTAGTGCACGATCGCCACGTCCAGGGTCTGTTTCCGCGAGCACGCTGGCTGCAGTTGTTGCGCGAAGTAGGACTGAAGGCCGTCCTGATCAAGGACGATGAGGTGCGCGATCTTTTTCTTGGACGCCGCCCGCTTCAGACTCCAAATGGTGCCAAGCAGAAGAAGATCTCTTGACCGTCAGCGTAAAACCATCACGCGAAATCCATTGACAGGAGTGGTCCTGTTCGAGTATCACAACAGTTTGAAAGTGATGCTGCTCATCGTTGCCATCACAGAAGCGACAGAGTGTGAGTCGGCAGACCTTTCCCAGGAATGCATGTGGGACCCGTCACCAAAACCATTCATCGGGTCCGAAATAGAACGAAGGAGGTAAACCAATATGGCCGCTAAGAAGAAGGCTGCTAAGAAGCCAGCTGCCAAGAAGAAGGCTGCCAAGAAGAAGTAACGACTTCTTCTGACGTTTTCTGATTCGTCCCGTAAACGCCGGGGTTCTGTGGCCCCGGCGTTTTGATGCGTGCAAGAGCGAGGTTGTCGCTGTTTGCAGCCGGCTTGCCCGCGAAACGATCTCCGCAAATACGGAGTCACGAGGTCCTCCCCCGGGCCGTTTGGTAGCTCCGAAAAGGGGAGCGGTTTTCTTCATGTGCCAATTTCACCTACTAGGCCGGAGTACCCGCGATGGCTGGGACGGCTGCGAATTCCGGCCGTCGGCGTCGGAGGGATAGCATCAGCAGCCAGACTGGCTGCCAGAACAAGATTGGAAGGCGCATTCCAATCAGCGGCACTTGCAAACACACCACTCCGATTGCCATCCAAGCGAACTCGAGAGCGGAAGTAGGCGCGGAGAGCGCCAGCCACGCCGCGACTACGAGCCCAACGTAGTCGTACTCATGGACGTGGATGGCCGACATTGCGGTCCCCAAAAGCCCAAGCGCGAAAGCGACATTCCATGTCCGCCGCTGGCGCCAAACCGCACCAAGAGCGACCGCAGCGATTGCAGCCTGGCCCGCGATCAGAGACATCCGCGGGCCAAATGGGGCAAACGCAGGAGTGGCAGTGTAGCTTGGGTCTGATGCGGCCCACGCTAAAACTGCGAGATACGTGCCCATGCCGCTGGCACCAAGTACAAGCGCAAAGGCAACCCACAAAGCCACTGTCGTTGCCAGCCAGTACGCCGCTGAGCGCCAGAAACCGCATAGCAGAAGAACGGCCGGCAACAATGCCACATCCTGGGGTCTAAGCGCCGAGGCCAACGCGAGCAGCATGCCGGCCAGGACCTCGTGCCTCCGTGCTGCCATCCACCAGCACCCCACCGCAAGGGCATATGTCACTAGCACCGCCTGGCCACGTTCGAGCGAGAAGACGGTCGGCCAAAGAGCGAGCGAAACCACCAAAACCGTAGCCCGTGCGAAACCAGTACCCGGACTGGCCAACCGCCAAGCCGCCACGATTGCAGCGATATTGATTGCAGTCCACGTGTAGAGCGCCGCCGGCAAAGAAAGCAGCGTGAGCGGCGCGATGATCCACGCCAGAAGGGGCGGGTTCTGGTACGTATAAGCGGGTGAGATCGCCGGCTCGGCTGGGCCAAAGGCCAGGCTTAGCTCGTGCAGCTTCGCGGGATCGTAGACATGCGACCATCCCCACATGAGGCCGGCTTCAGCGGCCACGTAAAAGAGTCGAAAGTCACTTGCCGCAGGGTCGTGCGCGACCATACCAATGAGATGTGGGATCTCAAATGCGACGGCCCACGCGCCGACCAAGGCGGGGATCGCCAGGTGCAAGGGAGGTAGGTTCCCGTGTTTGGTTGGAATCTTGCTCAGAATCATGTGAGCTTTCTTTTCGGCCTCCCCAGCTCAATGGGGTCACCGCGCACCGCCCAGTCCTGCGCGACATCAGAGCGACAGGGGTGCGCCACATCAAAGTGTCCAATAATGCCAAGCGGGCGGTTGTGAAACCCCAGCGACTGGAAGGCGGAATTCGTATTCAATAACGTGGTGGATCCTCGACTTTACACGCGGTGCGCCTGTCTTCGGGTGGACGCTGTCTAACTTGGAGGATTATCGCCGCGATCGCCGCGATCGCCCGCGCGCGCAGCGCTTGGTCGTGTACGCGCTAATTCTGGTGCTCGTTGCGATCTTGGTTGTGGTGATCCTCCTAGCCATTGGAAATCAGATCGCAAACCTCTTCACCAACATCGTGGCCGCGCTCAAGTAGCGGGGCGTGGGATGGATGGGAATCCACATTGCACGCGTCAAGAGTGGCGGCGATGGCCACTGACTCCGCTTCGATCTCGTGGACTCGTGGGTTCATGGAGGCTCGGCGTGGAGCACCTTGTGGTCGAAATCATCAGGACAGCCGAATCTTCTCCCTGGGATTCGGTCTGATCCGCTGGATCATGTTCGCTTCGAACGGACCGAGTTCGGCCCGTTGTGGTTGATCACGAGAACCCACTCTTATCGACAGCTGGGGCGTGGCGGTTGCGTGCGAAACCTGCTCCGTCAGCCGGAAGACAAACGCCTTCGCGGCACCATCGCACTCACTAGGACGACTCCGAAAGCCAGCACGATGATAAGCAACGCGATGTCAAATCCGTAGGGCGCGACCAACCACTCGCGTGCGCCGCGGAGCAGCACCCAGACAGCTACCCCGGCGGCTCCAATCGTGCCGGCGAAGGCGCCACGTCCCAGTTGTGGGCCGAGTGGGCGAGTAGTGGCCAACGCCGAAACGAGGGTCACTAATCCGGCTAGACCGGCCGGGAAGGGGAAAAGGACTAACGGCAGAAACTGATCGTTGTTGAAGTTCCCGAAGACTGCCTTGGAGTGCGGTCTGTTTCACCCCGGCATCGATCTACCACAAATGTTTGAGTTGACAACGAATCGAGGTCGCCACTTGACAGAGGTCGGCTTACACTCGGGACCGGGAACGGGGACGAGGGAGAAGGGGACGAACGTCGGGGCCGCGGTTCGCGTGTCGGCACGAAACTAGGGAGGGGGCGTTCGTCCCTTTTGAGCTCACATCGCGATACGCCGCACGGTTGGCGCCGCCCGCCGCTTGGCCCGCCATGAACAGAGGACGTGCGCGCAAGAGCGCATGCCATAAACCGTTTAGAAAACCGTTTGCGGTCTTTGGCTGTCATTTGGCTGTCACTGCGGCCAAATGTGGCGGGGATGGATGGGAATCGAACCCACCCAGGACGCCTCAGCAGCGCCCCGCAAACGGTTTTGAAGACCGCGGGAAGCACCAGCCCCCGAACATCCCCAGCGGGAAAGATGCTATTCCGTCAGCGGGATGCCGATGCCCTCGACTCCGAGCGGTTCTGCATGGCGGGTCAGCAGGCCGACCAGGAAGCTCAACACGCGATCGACCTGGGAGGTCCCTGCGATGGTGGCAACCAGCGAGGGCTCCGGTGATCGAAAAGCCCCGAGATTGCCGTCGCGGGCCACCCGGGCGTAGCTCCGCGATCCGGACGGGAAAAAAGTGACGCGTACGCCGGCGTAGCGGTCGCCGGAGTGGACGAGGGTCAGGGGGCTTTTACGCCGAACCTCCCACGCACGAATCTCCTGCCGGCCGATCCGGCGCTCCAGGGTGCTCAGGAAGCGCTTCCCACCCGGGTCCTTACCGGTGTAGATCGCAACCTGCACGAATAGAACAATAAGCTTTGCGCCCGCCGGCGCCAACGGCGATTAGATCAGCGCTTCGAGCTTGGCCTTGAGGTCGCCCTTCATGTTCGGGCGGTAGCCGACCGTCCGCTCCGCGGGCTTGCCGTCCTTGAAGATGATCACGGTCGGGATCGACATGATCCCCAGCGACATCGGAGTCGCCGGGTTCTGGTCGATGTCCATCTTCATGACCGTGACCTTGTCGCCGAACTCGCCGTGGAGCTGCTCGACGATGGGCGCGATCATCCGACACGGCCCGCACCAGGCGGCCCAGAAATCCACCAGCACCGGCCGGTCGGCCTTCAGAACGACAGAATCGAAATCGCCGTCGGTGACCGCTTGTATGTCTGCCATCTAGGACGCCTTCTTCTCCGTTTTGGAATCCGATTTCGACGGTGACTTCGTGTCCGACTTGGACTCTGACTTGGTGTCCGACTTGCTCTCCGAGCCGCCATCCGCTTTGGCGGCGCCGTCGCTCGACGACCCTGACGACCCGTCGGAACTCTTTCCGGAACCCTTGTAGTCCGTCGTGTAGAACCCGCTGCCCTTGAAGCTGATTCCAACCGGGTAGAGGATCTTGGCCAGTTTGCCCTCGCACTTGGGGCAGGCCTTGAGCGGCTGGTCGGTGATCTTTTGCTGGATCTCGAATTCGTGGCCGCAGTTGCTGCAGCGATAACCGTAAATAGGCATCTTTGTGTTCTTGTTCGGGGTTCCTAACTATAGCCGCCGGTTTGGCTCGAGCCGGAGAAATACCATCCCAGATGGCGGCTTGGGGTAAAAGTAAGTGCTCTTCTGAGGAAGTGTCTTCCCCTCCTGGGCCAGCTTCAAAACCTGCCTCAGGTCGGGCGTGTCGAGAAAGAAGGCCCCGGTTCCCGCCGCTTCGTCCACCCAGCGCACCGCTTGGGCGGCGTCGCGCGTGTACATCAGGAAGTCCTCCGGGTTGCGTTTGCCGAGAATGTTGTCGATCACCTGTTCGTGTAACTCCACCAGCGCCATCTCCCCTTCCAATGGCAGAACCTGGAACTGGTGGTCGTGATAGGCGCCGACGGCCACTCGATTGCGAATCGCGGCCAGCGTGGCGTCCAGGGACGGCATCTGCTCGCCGCCGGTGACTGTGACGCCGGCTTTCAGAACCCGGTGTGTGGGCAGCACCTCCAGCCCTGGATCGTCGATGTCAGTCAGGAGGGCAAGCGTGAAGCGCGATGAGGCGTCCTCGGGGCCGCCGACCTCCTCCGCGTACGCGAGCGCCGTCTCATAGCGATGGTGCCCGTCGGCGATGAGCACCGGCATGCCTTCGAACGCGGCATGCACGGCAGCGTGAATGACGCGGTCGGTGATCGTCCACAGCCGGTGCTCGGTGCTTTCCGGGCCCGTAAAGGCGACGGCCGGCGACCGCTTGCTGACGACTTCGTTGATTTGCTTTAGACCGCTGGCGCGGCCTTCGTAAACGAACCAGAGTGGCTCGAGACTCGCATGCGTCGCCCGCATCAGCGCGAGCCTGTCCTCCTTGGGGCCTCGGTGTGTGCGCTCATGAGGCAGCACGACCCGGTCTTCGTAGGGTTGCAGGCGCAGAGCCGCGATCAGGTCACGGCGCCGCCGCCCGTTGAACGTCACCTCGTGGACGTACATCGAAGGCTCGTCGGCCTGGAGGATGCGGTCCTTTTCCCATGCCTCGAACGTTCGAGCCGCCCGCTCGTAATCGCTGCCTGGCCGAGTGACGTGAACGACGTTGAATGGGGACAGTGCCTCGTATCGAGCCAGGTCGCCCTCGGGGATCACGTCGTACGGCGGTGCGACGAGCGTGCTCAAATTGCCGGCGCTTGCGAGTCGGTATCGGATTCCGGGGAGTGCTCTTACGTCAGCTATCGGACGGGCCCCCGAGCTCGACGTAGCGAAGGTCGGACATGCCGGCTACGTCGCGCAGCCGCGCGAGGACGTCGGCGCCAACCGGATCGTCGACGGCCAGGATCATCATCGCGTTGGCGCGCGGCGCATCACGACCGACCTGCATGCTCGCGATGTTGACGTCGTGCTGGCCCAGGATCGTGCCGAAGCTGCCGACCACGCCCGGCCGGTCCTCGTGGCGGCTGACCAGAAATCGCCCCTCAGGCACGAGGTCGACCCGGAACGAGTCGATCCGAACTGCGCGCGGCTCCCCCATCAGCACAGTGCCGGCGAGCTCGTGGCCGTGCATGCGTAGTGTGACGAGGCTCGCGTAGCTTCCATGCGCGGGGCTGCGGCGCTCGACCAGCTTCACGCCGCGGCTCGACGCGATCAGCCGTGCGTTGACCGCGTTGATGCGGTCTTCGGTGAAGGGCTGCAGCACGCCTCGGATCGCAGCCGCTACGAGCAGGTTGACGTCGTGCTCGGCGACCTCGCCCTCGAACTCGAGCTCGATCGCGCCCACCCTGCCTTCGAAGAGCTGGCTGTGCAGCGACGCGAGGCGCTCTGTCAGCAAGGCGAATGGACGCAGGTAGGCAAGCTCCTCCGGAGGCAGCGCGGGAGCATTGACCGCATACCTCGGCAGGTCCCCGGCGAGCACCGCGGCGACTTCTTCCGCCACGTCGAGCGCGACCGACGCCTGCGCCTCCACAGTGGACGCGGCGATGTGCGGTGTGGCGATGAAGTTGGGGAGCCGGAACAACGGGCTATCCCCAGCCGGCTCGTGCTCGAACACGTCCGCCGCGGCCGCCGCCAGGCGTCCCGACTCGAGCGCCGTGCACAAGGCCATCTCGTCCACGATCCCGCCGCGCGCAGTGTTGATGAGACGAGCGGTCGGCTTGAGCAGCGCCAGCTCCGGTGCGCCGATGAGGTGACGGTTGGCGTCGACCAGGGGCACGTGGACGGTCACGAAATCGGATCGTCCGAGAAGCTCCTTCAGCGACACCAGCTCGACGTTGAACAGCTCGGCGCGCTCGACAGACACGACGGGGTCGTAGGCCAGCACCTCCATCTCCAAACCGTGCGCCCGCTTGGCGACCTCCGAGCCGACGTTGCCGAGGCCGATGACGCCGAGCGTCTTGCCGCGGATCTCGGTGCCGATGAAGAGCGATCGAGTCCACTCGCCTCGCTTGACGGATGCATCGGCTTGGGGCACCGAGCGCGCGAGTGCGAACAGAAGCGCGATCGTGTGCTCGGCGGCGGCGACGATGTTTCCTCGCGGCGCATTGACGACGAGGATGCCCTTGCGAGTCGCGGCCGGCACGTCGATGTTGTCGACCCCGACCCCTGCACGCCCAACGACTCGCAGGCGGCGACCCGCCTCGAGGATGGGCGCGGTCACTTTGGTCTCGCTGCGGACCACCAGCGCGTCGAACTCAGGGATGCGCTTGATCAGCTCGGCCTCGGCGAGCTTGCTGACCACCGTCACGTCGCCCGCACGGCGCAGCCGCTCGAGGCCGTCCTCGGCGAGCGGGTCCGCCACGAGGATCCGGGGCAATTGAGACGCTAGGCCGGGACGCTCTGCAGCGAAGCGGTGGCGGCGGCCACCGCGCGGCCCGCGGCAGGGGCCAGGTCCATCTGTTCAAGCGCCTGCTCGATCGACCACAGCACCTGCACGACGTCGCCTTCCGCGACCGCGCCCAGGTGTCCGACGCGGATCATCTTGCCGGTCATCTTTCCCTGCCCACCGGCGATGACGACGCCGTACTTCTCGTCGAGGAGCTTCCGCAGCGCCGCAACGTCGACGCCGGGCGGCGGCACCGCCGATGTGACCGTGTTCGAGCGGTAGCCCTCTTGCGCGAAGAGCTGGAAGCCCATCGCCTGCAGTCCTGATTGCGTGGCGCGCGCGAGCTTCGCGTGCCGCACGTAAACGTTCTCAAGGCCTTCCTCTTCGAGCATCCGCAGCCCCTCTTGAAGCGCGAAGGCGACGCTCACCGCGGGCGTGAAAGGCGTCATCCCCTTCTCGCCCCACGCCTTCGCCTCCTTCCAGTCGAAGTAGAAGCGCGGCGAGCGCGCCTTGGCCTGCTGCGCCCAAGCGCGTTCGCTGACGCTGACGAGCGAAAATCCCGGCGGAGCCATCCAGCCTTTCTGCGAGCCGCTGACGGCGACGTCGATGCCCCACGCATCGGTCTCGATCGCGATCGAGCTGATGGAGCTGACGCCGTCGACGACGACCAGCCGGCCGGCCTCATGGGCGACGCGGGCGAGCTCGCGCAGAGGGTTGGTCAGCCCGGTCGACGTTTCATTGTGCGTGAGCACGACAACCTTGGCGTTGGGATGGCGCTCGACGACCTTCGCGAGGTCGTCCGGGTCCACTGGCTGGCCCCACTCGAACTCGAGCCGCACGACGTCGGCGCCGTAAGCTGCGGCGAGGGCGGCAAAGCGCTCGCCGAAGTTGCCGCATAGGGCGACGATGACCTCATCGCCAGGTGACACGAGGTTCGCGACGGCGGATTCGAGGCCGCCCGTGCCCGACGAAGTGAGCAGCAGCAGGTCGTTCGAAGTCTTGAAGACGCGCTTCGCTCCAGCCGTGATCTCGGCCAGGATCGTCGCGAACTCTGGTCCGCGGTGGTCGATCATGGGCCGGTTCATGCTGCGTACGACCCGCTCCGGGAGAGGGGTCGGACCGGGGATGCGAAGCTGAGTCGAGAAGGTCATGGGCGCGCTCCAGTACCGGGCTGCGGCGGCGCCATGAATTCTACTGGGCTAATGCGACTCGGTCGTGTACGGAAGGAGCGCGATGGCCCGCGCCCGCTCTAACGCCGTGGTGAGCGGACGCTGGTGGCGGGCGCAAGTGCCGGTCACGCGTCGGGGCAGGATCTTCCCGCGGTCGCTGACGAAGCGTCGAAGCCGCGAGATCTCCTTGTAGTCGATGTACTGGACCTTTTCCACGCAGAAGCCGCACACCTTGCGGTGCTGGCGCTTCGGCCCTCTTGGACCGCCGCCGCCACCACCCGATTCTCGTTGTGGTCGATTGACTGACATCTATGACTCCTAAAAGGGAATGTCGTCCGGGTCGACGTCGCGCGGCGCGTCGTCCGGAGCGGGAATTTCGTCGTGAGTCGCGCCGCCGGCGCGCGACGGGGCCGCAGCGCCTCCACCGCCTCCACCGGATCCGCCGGATCCACGGGGCTCGAGGAACTGCACGTCGTTGGCGATGATCTCGGTCACACGTCTTTTCTGCCCATCCTGGCCTTCCCACGAACGTGTCTGGATGCGGCCTTCGACGAAAACGAGCGCGCCCTTGCGCGTGTACTGCGCGACCGTCTCGGCCAGGTTCCGTTTGCCGATCGGGTACGCGACGATGTTGTGGTAGTCGGTGAACTCCTTCCGCTCGCCGTCTGGCCCTGTCGACCAGCGGTTCGTGGCAATGCTGAAGTTCGTCACTGCGGTCCCGCTAGGTGTGTACCGCATCTCGGGATCCTTGGTCAGCCGGCCGATGAGCAGCGCCTTGTTGAGATTGGACATCTAAGACTCCTCCTCCTCTCGAACGCCAGACGACCTACCGGCCGGCACCTCCGCTTCTACTGCGATCGGCTCGAGGACGACCTCCGCCGGCGGCGGCGGTACGACGGGGGCCGGCGCGGCTTTCTCCGGCTTGCGCACGATCAGGTGCCGGAGCACCTCCTCGGTGATCTTGAGCGCCGCCTCGAGCTCAGGAATGCGCTCGGGACCGATGCTGAAATCCTGGAGGACGTATGAGCCCTCCTTCTGGTGCTTGACCTCGTAGGCCAGCTTGCGCTTCCCCCAGAGGTTGGTGCGCTCGGCCGTACCACCAGACCGCTCGATCAGAGTGTTCACGCGTTTGACCACGTCCTGGACCTTGTCGTCATCCAGATCGGCGCGAACGATGTACAGAACTTCGTAATCCCGCAACGGGGACCTCCTTCCTATGGGTTCAGGCCGCGGTCAAAACGGGGGCGCATGCCTCCCGGCCGAGGCCAGAAAGGGTAGGCCGGTATTCTATCAAGGCATGGCCTCATCGACGCGTACGAAGGCGCCCCAGCGGGGGAGCAAGTCGAAGTCCGGCCGCCGCTTGCCGCCAAAGGTCAAGTCCGGCCCGGACATCCCTTTGCTCCCGGTCGCGGTCGGGGCCATCCTGGTCGCCCTGGCCATCGGGCTCGGCATCTATGCGTACGCCAACAACCGGCCGACGCCGACGCCGAGCGTTGCCGGCGTTCCCTGTGACCGGCTCGAGCAGACGCAGGTCCACTACCACGCCGCCTTGCAGATCATCCACGACGGGGTGCAGGTGAGGTTGCCCGGGGGCATCGGCATCCAGGGCGGCGAGGCGGCGCCCACCTGCTTCTACTGGTTGCATGTGCACTCGGCCTATCCGAATGTCATTCACATCGAGTCGCCGGTCGGCGACAAGTTCACCCTGGGTCAATTCCTTTCGGTTTGGGACACATGGTCGAGAAACAGCGGACTGGGCCCGGTGCCGTTCGACGCCACCCACGTCGCGTCGTTCACTCTCGCCACCGGCGAGAAGCTGTACGTCTACGTCGACGCCAGTGATGGAAAAGGACCGCAGCTCTTCAGCGGCGACCCCAAGTCGATCGTGTTGACGAAGCATGAGGTCATCAGCCTGGTGATCTCAGCTGAGGCGACGCCGACCCCGCCGCCGGCCTTCAACTGGAGCTCGCCGGCGAACGCGCAGCTGTAAGGGTCAAGCCTCCAGGAGGACACGAGCGGCTCGGTAGTGCTCGAGCGCGTCATTGCTTCTCGCCGCGCGGAGGGCGCGGTCGGCCAGCCGGAGATGGACGCGAACCGCGGCCCCCACGTCCCCGCGCCCAACCGAGAAGGGTTGCCCGCGCTCCAGGGCGCGCAGGCGTTCGAGTCGATGGGCGTCGCGGTGGGCGGCGATGACCTTCTTCTCCCCGGCAAGGATCGCGTCGGCTTCCTCGGAGCTCCCGATCGCCCGCAGCGCCTCGGCCTGGCACAGCCTCGTATCCGTGCGGAGCTGCCAGTCGGTCGCGTCGGCGGCCTCGGCAAGGGCGGCCAGGGCGCGCCGCGGCTGGCCACGGGCGACAAGCACACGCGCCCTTTCCAACGCCAGCTCGCGATCGAGGTTCGGCGGCCTGCCCTCGAGCAGGAAGTCAACCTCGGTGCCGAGCCGGCCGGCGATCACCCGCAGAACCCGCGTCGACGGCTGGCTGCGACCCAGCTCGACCTGGTTCAGGAACGCGCGGCTGAAGTCGCCGCCGCTGACCTTGGCCAGGCTCAGACCCCGCTGCTGGCGGAGCCTGCGGATGCGCTCGCCGAGAGTCTCTCGCCGGGGCACTGACGAAGCTTACGGGATGTAAAGTCCGGGTTTACAAACCCTGGGTGCGAGGTCCGACCGGCGCGAGCGCGCGACGGAGCCGGCGATCCTGGTAAGCGATGTGGTCGGCGAGGCGCAGGAACGCGTCACGCAGCGGGCCGGCGTGCGCCTCCTGGCTGGTCAGCTGCCAGCTCACGACCTCGAGCTCTTGCCACGTCGAGCCGGCGCGATCGCTGAACGCCATCTGGACCCGGTCGCCGACCGCCCACGCCTCGATGGCCGCAGAGCACCGGTCCGCGCGGCCGGTGCCGTCGCTCCAGTCGCCGACCGCGATCGACAGCACGACGCGCGGTTCTGGCTCGCGGTGGAAGTGGTCGAAGATGTCGGCCCGGTAGATCGCGATGGGGTCGTCGTCTTCATACATGACCCCGATGACGCTTTCGAACGGGGCGCCGCAGTGTGAGCAGGTGCCGGATGAGAGCTGGTCGTCATGCTCGATGCGCAGCTCGCCCATCACAGATAGTCCTTGGGGTCGAGGCTGCGCGTGATGGTCGTGAAGTTCTGGAATCCACTGGCCGTCACCATCCCCGTGTCTTCGACGCGGACTCCGCCGAGTCCCAGCTTGTATAGCCCGGGCTCTACCGTGACGACGTCGCCGTCTCGGAGCGGGCTTTCAGCGGTCTCTCGAAGCGCCGGCTCTTCGTGCACATCAAGCCCAACGCCGTGGCCGGTGCTGTGGTTCATCCTGGCCACGCCTTCGGGACCCTCATAGCCGGCCGACGTGGTTCCAAAACCGCGGTCGACCAGGACCTGGCAAACCGCGAGATGTACATCCCTGCCCGGCACACCCGAGCGGATCGATTCCTCGCCCGCGTCGAGCGCCTGCACGGTGGCGGCGTGCATGCGCCGAAATTCGTCGGGCACATCGCCCACAACGATGGTGCGCGTGAGGTCGCCGTGGTAGTGGCTGCTCCGCCCGACAGGAAAGACGTCGATGATCACCGGGGCGCTCGCTCGGATCGGCCCCTGGCCGCGGAAGTGCGGCAGGGCGTTCTCGGGCGAGCCGGCGATGATCATGTCCGGGCAGGTGAAGCCCATCTCGCCCAGGAGAAGCTGCGCACGGGCGTAGAGCCGCTCCGAGGTCAGCGGACGTCCGTCTGACCACAACACTCCGTCGTTGATCTCGGCCGCGGCGAGCTGGCGCACGACCTCGACGACAGCCGCCTCCGCGGCCCGCTGGCTGGCTCGAATGGCTTCAGCCTCGGCGGCCGACTTGTGCCGGCGCTCGGCCACAAACAGGTCTCGATCGACCTCGACATCGATCCCGGCGGCGCGCAAGTCCTCCAGCTGGATAGCGTGCATGCGCGGTGAGACCCGGGCTTCGCCGATGCCCTTCTCGCGCAGCATCTTGGCCGCCAGGCGCGCCCAAGATTTGTAGAGGTAGGCTTCACGGTCCTGGAGCACATTGGTCACCTTGCTCTGGGCGCGAGCCCGATCGATCTCCAGCGCGCTGGCGACCAGGACGTCATCGCCGGCCGCGAAGCTGATGTACAGGCCGGTCTCGACCGCGAATCCGGTCGCGTAGATGAAGTCGGCGTCGGCGTCTCCGGTCGGGATGAGGACTATGGGCCTCGTCCCGGTGGCTGCGCGCCTGGGGCTCCTCGTTCGGCCGCGGGTACGCACCGACGCACCGCCCGTTCCGTCCCCGCCCAGGCCCGCGCCGCCCACAGCCTGCGCGACCGCCTGCAGCAGCTCGAGCTGCTGCTCGTAAGCGCTTTTCGGCTTGCGGGCCGCGGCGCGACCCTCGAGGTTCAGCTTCTCCTGGACCTCATATCCGCTTGTGAACGTGACTTCGTAGCCGAGCCCCCGCAGCTGAGTCAGGTCG
>VBFD01000127.1:0-28586 GCA_005883585.1 Chloroflexota bacterium | reverse complement strand
GATTCGCTCGAACCGCTCCATGCCCTCATTGAGAGTGCGCTGGAATCGTGCCGCTTCCTGGTTGATACCGACTCGGATGCCGTCCTTCTTGGGAATCAGATCGGGATACGCCTCACCCATCACGGTGACGACGTCGTCGACGAGCTGACCAACCTCCGACCGCATCGCCAGCCGGTCAGCGTGCAGCGTGGCCCGACGAATCAGCCGGCGCAGCACGTACCCGCGGCCTTCGTTGCTGGGCGAAACACCATCGACCATCACGAAGCATGCTGCGCGAACGTGGTCTGCGACTATCCGCTCAGAGAACGTGGATTGTTTTTCCGACAGGCTTCGAATCCGTTCGATGATCGGTTCGAACAGGTCGGTCTCGAAAACGTTGGTCTTGCCCTGAAGGATGTACGAGATCCGCTCCAGTCCCATCCCGGTGTCGATGGCCGGATGCTCCAGCGGCACGAGAGCCCCGTTCGCAACTCCGCGCTTCACGGCCTCACCAGACGTGCCCTCGATCGGCCCCCGCTGGTCGTACTGCGGGAAGACGAGGTTCCAGAACTCGGTGAAGCGCTCGCAGTGGTCGGGCACGCAGTCTTCCTGCCCGCACCCCACCTCACGACCCCGATCCCACCAGATCTCGGAATCAGGCCCGCATGGCCCCTCGCCGAGTCCCCACCAGTTGTCCTCGAGGCGGGTGATGTGGTCCGCGGTCATTCCCGGTTGCTGTATCCAGATCTCGTGCGCCTGGTCGTCGGTCGGATGGATGGTGACCCGCAACCGCTCGGCCGGCATCTGGAATCGCTGCGTCACGAGCTCCCACGCCAGCGGGATCGCGGTCTCCTTGAAGTAGTCGCCCGTCGGCGCGAAATTGCCGAGCATCTCGAAGAAGGTGTGGTGACGGTCGGTCCTCCCCACCTCGTCGATGTCACCCGTGCGCAGGCACTTCTGACAGGTTGCGAGTCTGAGCGCGGGTGGCCGGCTCAAACCCAGGTAGTAGGGCTTGAGCGGTTGCATTCCGGCCGAGATGAAGAGCGTGCTTGGGTCTCCTTGCGGCACCAGCGGCGCGCTGGGGAGAACCAGGTGCTCCCGACTCGCGAAATGCTCTAGAAAACGTTTGCGGATCTCGTTCCCGGTCACGGGGCGGATCAAGTCTAGGGCGCGAGCCGTTCCAGCCGCCAACCGCCATCCCTCTTGCGGACGTACCGCAGGCGGTCGTGGAGGCGATCGGCGCGGTTCTCCCAGAACTCGATCCAGTCCGCTCTCATCGCGTAGCCACCCCAATCCGCGGGCAATGGCACGGTTTCGGGATACCTCCGGTCGAGCTTTGTCACCGCCTCCTCGAGCACTGCTCGCGACGACACGACACGGCTCTGTCGCGAGGCCAGCGCTGAGAGCTGCGCCCCCCTCGGACGTGAGTGGAAGTAAGCGGTCGAGTCCGCGCGCGAGGGCCTGCTCACCCTCCCCGAGACCCTCACCTGGTGCCGCGTCAACGACCAGTAAAAGACGAGCGCGGCGCGATTGTTCGTGGCGAGATCGCGACCCTTGCGGCTCTCGTAGTTGGAGTAGAAGAGAAACCGTCCGCCCTCAAGGCCCTTGAAGAGCACCATGCGCACGGACGGCGCTCCGCGCGCATCGGCGGTCGCGAGCGCGATCGCGTCCGGCTGCAGCGCGCCCTTTCGCTCGGCTTCCCGATACCAGCGCCGGAACAGGACCAGCGGGTCCGCCGGAACGCGAGACTCCAGCAACACTACGGCGCGCTTTCTTGCGGCACGTACTTGCGCAGCTGC
Source organism: Chloroflexota bacterium (assembly GCA_005883585.1). Lineage (GTDB taxonomy): Bacteria > Chloroflexota > Dormibacteria > Dormibacterales > Dormibacteraceae > UBA10449. The sequence continues at coordinate 26,808 of VBFD01000127.1, read as the reverse complement.
TCGAGGGCGGCTCGCTGCAGTCTCGACACGTGCATCTGGCTGATGCCCAGCCGGCGCGCGATCTCCGACTGCGACATCTGCTCGTAGAACCGCATGGCCATGATCGCCCGCTCGCGCGGCGTGAGGTGCTCCATGGCGCGGTTGAGCACGTCACGCATCTCGACACGGTCGATCTCTGGATCGTCGCTGCCGATCTGGTCGGCGATCGCGCGCTGGTCCTGGCCGTCGCTGGAGCCGATCGGCTGGTCGAGGGACAGGGGGGAGTAGGCGGGCCCGATCTCCATCGCTTCCGTCACATCGTCAGGCGTCACCCCGAGCCGGTTGGCCAGCTCCGCAACCGTCGGTTCGCGGCCGAGCTCGTTCTTCATCTGCTCGTTGACGCGGACCGCGGACTGGTGGAGCTCCTGCAGGCGTCGAGGAAACCGGATGGCGGTGCCCTTGTCCCGGAAGTGGCGCTTGATCTCCCCGGCGACGGTCAGCGTCGCGAAGGTGGTGAACTCATAGCCAAGGTCGGGATCGAAGCGATCGATGGCCTTGATGAGCCCGAGATAGCCGACCTGCACGATGTCGTCCAGCGGCTCCCCGCGGTTCTGAAACTTCCGTGCCAGGAAGTAGACGAAGTCACGGTATGCGTCGACGAGCTGCGCGCGAATGCGATCGCGTTCTGCGGGATCCGTTGTCTCCTTATAGCGACGGTGGAGCGCCCGCAGCTCCTCGCGGGGCGGCCGCTGCTTGGCAGCCAATCTAGGCTCTAGTGTGCGCGGCTCAGGACGCCAGGTACTTGACCATCCGGAAGCGGACGTGCCCCGTTCGCGGTTCGACCTCGGGTCGGAAGTCGTCCACGAAGCAACGGATCATCTCGTAGGCGAGGCGCTGGAGCTCGGCCTCGGCCTCGGCGTCCGGCATGGCCGCGGCCACCTTGAGGTGGCCTTCGTTCGTGATGAGATCGACGTCCACGACCAGCGCGCGATTGGTCGCGAAGTAGTTCAGCTTCAGGTCCGCCGGCGCGTCCAGGTTGCGCGCGGCCGCGATCGCGCTGTCGCATGCCTGGGTGAGCGCGATCGAAAGCTCATCGAGATCGACGAGACTGAGCCCGAGCTGGCCTCCCAGCGTCACCGCCACCCGCTTGGCCACGGGAATGAATGCGGCCGACGCTGGGATCTTCAGCTCCGCGAGATCGCGCTTCATCTGTCGCTGTCAGCCCTCTTCGCCGTTGGTCCGCTGCATCTTGCGAGCCGCGGCGGCTTCGAGCTCTTCACGCTTTCGCTTCGCCGCCGCCACGCCGTCCTGGATCGCCTTGCCGACCGGGTGGTCGGGGTCGCTCACCATCTGGCGCGCCTTCTGCGCCGCTTCCTTGGCCCGCTGCACCGGCTCGCTGCCGGATAGCTCGATCGTCTTGCTCCTCAAGGTGTCGACCTGGCCGCGACCGGGGCCAGATGCGATATACGCGCCGGCGATCAGACCGATCAGACCGCCCAGGATGAACCAGCCGAATCCGCCGCCTCCGCCATTACGTTCGTCGCCCACAGCTAACCTCCTAAAACCTGGCGAAACAGAGTCCTGCCCGCAACCCTCACTCCGTACACAGCGGCCTTGATGCCGCGACCTGCCGCCGCCGCACCGCGACCCCCTGTGCGAAGCCCTATGTTGACGCCCGCCGTGATGTCATTGACGTTGCCAATCGTCTGACGTACCTCCGGCAATGTCTCTTTCATCTCTTCGTTCGTGGTCTCCAGAAGTTCCTCCACCGCAGCTAGTGTTCGGCGCAGCCGCAGCAAGAGCGCGGCGAGGGCTATCGCCACCAGCAGCGCGGCGATCCCAAACGCCAACCACATGAAGCTCTGTGGAGTCACTGTTGCAAATACCCTCTAGGTGCGGACGGCAAACACTGGCAATCTTAGTTGCGCGGCTGCCCGCCGGCCGCCGGGGCTTCTGGTTCTTGCGGCTGGCGCGAGAAACGGGGCAGAAACCGCGCGAGCGGCTGGAGCAGCAGCGCGAACACGATCGCGGGCAGGAGGTTGGCCTGGCCGAGGCGGGCTGACGGAAGGCCGAGGTAATCCCAGAGCTGCCCCAGCCCGAATCCGAGCGCTGTCATCACCAGGATCGGAACGTAGGCCCGGCGGCGGTAGCGCAGGAAGGCATAGAAGAGCTGGGACACGATCAGCACCGCGATCGCCGCCACGACCAGGCCCGGAGGCACCATCTTCAGAAGCGGCGGCAAGAGGCTCCCTCCGGGACGCGGCGGTGGGTTGTCCTGAGCGAGCTCAGGTGGGTCCCCTGCCTTGGCTTTCCAAGTCCCGTCGAAGCGGGCTTTTGGTCGGCTATCCGGACTCCGGGGTCCCTAACGATCGTCTGTTGGGCAACGCGCACATGGCCGCGCCCCTTTGGAAGCAATCTCATGTTACCGGTCGGATTTCTTCGGAGGCACGACCTGGATGTGGAGCTCTTCGAGCTGCCCGGGATCGATTGGGCTCGGTGCATCGAGCATGAGGTCCTGCATGCTCTGGGTCTTCGGGAAAGCGATGACGTCGCGGATGTTGTCGGTGCCTGCGAGCAGCATGATGATGCGGTCGATCCCGGGTGCAATGCCCCCATGCGGCGGGACGCCATATTCGAAGGCCTCGAGCAGGAAACCGAACCGCTCCTCGATCGTGGCCTCGTCCAGACCGAGGAGCTTGAACACCCGCTTCTGCAGCTCCGGCTTGTAGATTCGAAGGCTTCCGCTCGCGAGCTCATATCCGTTGCAGACGGGGTCGTAGGCATGGGCTCGCACGTCATACGGGCGCTCGTCGACGAACTCGAGGTCCTCCTCGAACGGGCGCGTGAAGGGGTGATGGCCATATGTCAGGCTGCCGTCGTCGTTTTCCTTGAACAGATACATGGGATAGACCCAGAGGAACTTCCACTCGCCGTGTCTGACGAGTCCACGCCGCCGCGCGACCTCTTGGCGGAGCAGCCCGATGACGGTCTCCGCACGGCGCTTCTTGTCGGCCACCATCAAGACGAGGTCGCCCTCGCCCGCGCCAGTGCGCTCGCGAATCTGGCCTCTCTCCTCGTCAGTCAGAAATTTGTCAAGCGCTCCAGGCAGCCACGCGAGGCCTTTGCCGCCCGCGCCTTTGGCCACTGTCGTCAGCTCGTCGAGCTCCTTGCGATGAATGTCCGCGCCCTTCGGCACGGCAAAGCCACGCACAACGCCGCCGTCAGCGAGGACGGACTTGAGCACGTTCGCCTTCGTGTCCTTGAGGATTTCGCTGAGGTCAGATATCTCGAGGTCGTAGCGCAGGTCCGGTTTGTCGGTGCCGTACTTGAGCAGCGACTCCTGCATGTCGATGCGGGGGAAAGGAACCTCGAGCTCAACTCCAAGGACCTCGCGCCAGATGCGCGCAAACAATCCCTCAATCAGCGTGAATACGTCCTCCTCCGTGCAGAACGACATCTCGAGGTCGAGCTGCGTGAACTCGAGCGCGCGGTCGGCGCGCAGGTCCTCGTCGCGGAGGCAGCGCGCGATCTGGTAGTAGCGGCCCATGCCACCGACCATCAGGATCTGCTTCAGGGTCTGTGGCGACTGCGGCAGCGCATAGAACTTACCGGGATAGAGGCGCGACGGCACTACGAAGTCGCGCGCGCCCTCTGGCGTCGTCTTGATGAGCATCGGGGTCTCTACCTCGACAAACTCAAGCTCGTCCATGTACGCGTGGATGATCTTGTTGACGCGGTGGCGAAGCTCCAGGATGCGCTGCATCCGCGGCCGGCGCAGGTCGAGATAGCGGTACTTGAGACGCGTGGCCTCGTCCGCGAGCGCACCGTCCTCCTCGACCAGGAAGGGGGGCGTCTTGGCGATGGAGATCACCTCGAGCTCCGAGGCCGCAACCTCCACCTCGCCCGTTGCCAGCTTCGGGTTCTCCGATCCCGCGGGCCTGCGGCCGACCACGCCCTTGACGCGGACGACGTACTCCGAGCGAAGGTCGGAGGCGGCGGTGTGAGCATCCGGTGCGGACGCCGGGTTGAATACGATCTGCACCTTGCCCCACCGGTCGCGCAGGTCGATGAAGATCAGGCCGCCCATGTCGCGCCGGCGCGCGACCCAGCCGTAGAGCTCGACCTCCTTGCCCGCATCCGTCGAGCGAATCGAGCCACAGTGCGGAGCCGTGAACCCGCTCATGCCAGGCGCTCGGGGAGCTGGTCCCAGGCGACCTCTGCCTGCTCCCCGCTCGTCATGTCGCGCAACCGAGCTACGCGCCGAAGCACTTCCGCGGCACTGACCAGCACCACCCAGCGAGCACCCAGCTTGTCCGCCGAGCGCATCTTTGCCGCCAGGCTCCGAGCCTCGTAGTCGACGGCAACCGCGCGCACCGCCCTGCAGATGCGCGCCACTTCGGCCGCGGCGATCTCCTCGCCGGCATCCGCGAGCACGACCACCTCGGCCGCCGGCGCGGCGATCACTTCCACCCCGTTGGCGGCCATGACGTCGACCACGCGGTCGAAGCCGCCGGCGAAACCGACGCCCGGTGTGGATGGCCAGCCTTCAGCCTCGGCCAGGCCGTCGTAACGACCGCCCGACGCGAGCGCGTCCTGCTGTCCCCTCGCGCCGGCCGGATAGAACTCGAAAACCGTGCGCGTGTAGTAGTCCAGACCACGCACCAGATAAGGATTGTGGACGTACTCGATCGACGCGCCGTCGAGCATGCGCCTCACCTTTGCCCACGCCTCCGCGCACGGACCGCAAAGGTGGTCGGTGATCCGCGGCGCGCCTTCTTTGAGAGCCTCGTCCTGGGGCACCTTGCAGTCGAGCAGCCGAAGAGGATTCGTCTCGAGCCGTCGCTGGCAATCACCGTGCAGCTGCGCCTTCAGCGGGCGGTAGTACTCCCGCAGGCGCTCCAGGTACGCGGGGCGGCACACGTGGTCTCCGATCGAGTTGAGCTCGAGCCTGAGCGCGCTGATCCCCGCCTCAAGCAGCCAACCCTGGGCGATCTCGATCACCTCGGCATCGAGGGCGGCGCTCCCTGACCCGATGGCCTCGATGTCGAACTGGTAGAACTGGCGGTAGCGGCCCTTCTGCGGGCGGTCGTAACGAAACATCGGCCCGAAGAGATACAGCCGAGCCGGCTGCGGGCCCTGGTTCAACCCACCTTCGAAATATGCCCGCACGATGCCGGCGGTGGCCTCGGGTCGCAAGGCGATCTTTCTGCCGCCGCGGTCCTCGAATCGATAGAGCTCTTTGGAGACCGCATCGGTGTCTTCGCCGACTCGTTCGATGAGCTCTTCGTGCTCGATGATCGGGGTGACGATCTCCTGGTAACCGAACCGCGTCGCGACGTCGGCCGCCGCCCGCTCGGCGGCACGCCACAACGGGCGGTCGTGGGGAAGGATGTCGCGAACGCCGCGCACGGCCTTGATCGGTTCGGAGCGAGGCATGGAGCAACGATTGTATGAAGGTCTGCGAAACCGGTCGCGCGCCCGGCTAGTATCTCTGGCGCAAATGCCGGCCGACATAACAGCACTCATCCAGCTCGTTTCCTTGATCCTCGCGGCGCTCGCGCTCGTGATGGGCGCCTATCTGCTGATCATCGGCAGGCGCCCCTGGCGGGGCGAGCAAGACGAGGGCGTGGCGCCGCGCGTGCGTCTGCTCGGGCTCAGCTACATCCTGGTGTTCGGCTCGGCGATGATCCAGATCATCATCCAGCCGCACGCCCTCGAGGGGGAGCTGCTGGGCGGTCTGATGGTCCTGGGCGGCATGATCGTGATCGTGGTCGTGCTTCTCGAGGCCCGCGCCTCGCGGCAGGCCGCCCGTGACGACCGATCCGATGTTCTCGATCGGAGACTCGGGAACAGATAAACCTAGGCCGCCTACATCCCCTTGGGTGTGGCCCGCCAGCCGGCGGCTGCCGTAAGCGACTCGGAAAGCTCGTCGAGGTGGATCGGCTTGCTCATGTAGTCGTCGAAGCCGGCTCGCAGGCATCGTTCCTGGTCGCCGGGAGCCGACATCGCCGTGAGCGCGACCAACCGGGGCCGCGTGCCGCGCGGCCAACGCCGGCAGATGGCCTCGGCCGCCTCGAGCCCGTCCATTTCCGGCATCAGCACGTCCATGAGCACCGCGTCGTACGCCTCGCGGGCGACCGCCGCCACCGCCTCCCGCCCGTTCGTGACCACATCGACGTGATGGCCGAGCTTGGTCACGAGGCGCCGGAGCGTGTTCTGGTTGAGGAGGTTGTCCTCCGCGACCAACACCTTCAGCACGCCCGGCGCGACCGTTGGATGAGGCTCGGGCTCCACTTCTTGGTGCGCGCCGACCTGTGCCATGACGTCGTGCAGCTTGTGCGGCGGCACCGGCTTGGTCAGCGTCGCCTGCACGACTCCGCTGTCCGCGGCTCCGGCCTCCTCCTCACCTGGGAGGGCGGCCGTGATGAGCACGATCGGAAGCTGGTCCGGCGAGCGCTGAGAACGAAGCGCGATGCTGACAGCGAGTCCGTCGATGGTCGGACGTCGGTGCTCGACGATCGCGATGTCGAACTCCTGTCCCGCCTGCACGAATGCGAGGGCGTCGGCCACGGTGGCGGGCGTGGCCGGCGCGCCCCACAGCTCCGCCTGCAGCGCAAGCACGCGTCGCTCGGTCGGATCGGCAGCCACGACCAACACACGCATCCCTTCAAGCGTCTGCTGAGCGATCGCGACTGGGGCGTGCATAACCTGCGTCAGGATCGTGAACTCGAACGTCGTGCCGGCGTCAGGTCCCTTCTCGACGCCGCCCTGCTCGACGCGCAGCTCACCATCCATCATCTCGACGAGCCGACGGCTGATCGAGAGGCTGACGATGGCCAGGGCGTCGCCCGGTTCATCGAGATCGGGCAGCGAAGCGTCGTCGCTCAGACCGCCGCGAAGGATGCGAGCCGGCACGCCGCGGCCGGTGTCGCGGATCCGGAAATGGAGCTCGAGAAGATCACCGCGCTGCTGGCAGCTGAGCTCGACGCCGACTCCGCCGCGCTCCGTGCGCTCGATGCTGCCGTGGAGTAAGGCCAGCATCACCTGCTCGATGCGACGCGAGTCACCGATGATGACGCTGGGCACGTCGGGTTCGGCGCGAAACGACAGGTCGATGCTCTTGGCCCCAGCTTCTTCGACCACCATGCCCAGGCACGACTCGACGCTGGCGCGGACATCGAACGGGTGCAGGGCCAGCTCGAAGTCGCCGCTCTGAATGACAGCGGCATCGAGGATGTCGTCAAGAAGCCTGGCGACGCGATTGGCGCCGCTCTCGGCGACTGCGGAAAGCTCGCGCTGCTCGCTGGTCGTAGCGATCGCCGACAGCATGCTGGCAGCCATCACGATGGCGTTGAGCTCGTTGCGAAGCTGATGCCCAAAATCAGCAAGCAGGTCTTCGCGACCAACTGTTGAAAGCGGGGGCGCGGCGCCCGGCATCGGTATTGCAGATGAGGGCGGGTTCGTGTCCTCCACGTCTCGCGTTTCCATCAGTAGAGCTGATCGGTCGCGGGCTGAGCGGCAGGCACGAACATCTCCTCGGCGAGCTCGACCCCGTTGCTCCGGAAGTGCTGCACATATGCCGACCGTGCGCCGGTCGCGGTGTGATAACCCACCGCGCGCCCATCAGCGGAAACGCCAACCTGCCGGAACGCGAACAGCTCCTGGAGCGCGACCTCGCCATCCTTCAAACCCATCACCTCGGCCACGCTGACGACCTTGCGCGACCCACCGCGCAGCCGCTCCGTCTGCACGATGACGTTGATTGCGGAAGCGATCTGGGTGCGGATGGCCCGTGATGGAAGCTCGGCCCCGGCCAGCAGAACGAGGGTTTCGAGCCGGTTGATGGCGTCACGCGGATTGTTCGCATGGAGCGTGCTCATCGAGCCGTCGTGGCCAGTGTTCATCGCCTGCAGCATGTCGAGCGCCTCGGCGCCGCGACACTCGCCGACGACAATTCGGTCCGGCCTCATGCGAAGGCAGTTGCGAACAAGGTCGCGGATGGAGATGGCGCCCCGGCCCTCGACGTTCTGTGGTTTTGATTCCAGGCTGATCACGTGCACCTGCCGGAGACGCAGCTCGGCGGCGTCTTCGCAGGTCACGATGCGCTCATTGCCGGGAATGAATCCGGAGAGCACGTTGAGGAGCGTGGTCTTGCCGGACCCGGTGCCGCCTGACACAAGGATGTTCAACCGCGTCCTCACTGCGGCATCGAGGTAGCCGATGATCGCGGAGGTCGCGCCGCCCGAGCTCACGATCTGCTCGGGGCTCAGAACCTCCCGTCCGAATTTTCGGATCGTGAGACACGGGCCGTAAATGGCGACCGGAGGGATGACCACATTGACGCGGGATCCGTCCTTGAGTCGAGCGTCACACATCGGCTCTGACTCGTCGACCCGTCTGCCGATCGTCGACACGATGCGGTCGATGACGCGGCGCAGGCTGCGCTCATCCTCGAACGCCAGGTTCGTGAGCTCGATCTTCCCTCGGCGCTCGACGAAGATCTGCTCCGGCCGGTTGACCATGACCTCGCTGACCTCCGGGTCGCGGAGGAGGCTCTCCAGCGGGCCGAGCCCGATCACCTCGTCGAAGAGGATTTCGACGAGGCGGTCCTTGTCGATTGACGTGACGATCGCCGCCGGCGGCTTGGCGCGGAAATGCTCCTCTGTGAGCTGCAGGAGCAGGCGCCGGATGCCGGCGCGGTTGTTGATGTCGATCTGCGCCGTGTGGTGGGCAAGGAGCTGGGCGTGGATCTCGGCCTTGGCCGCCGCCAGCGCGGGGCTCAGGGGCGCGGCCTCTGTCTGCTCCGTCGGAATCATGAGGATCTCTTCGGTCACGACGGGGGGTTCCGGGCTGCCCGATGGCGGCTTGATGACCTGCTGGGGGGCGGTGGCCGGGACCGGTGGAACCGTGGCCGTCATCGGTGACTGCTGATAGCGGCGGTCGAAGCGCTCTGACAGCTTCACGAGACCCGCTTCCTCATCGCCGTGCTGATGCGCATGCGCGCCCGGACGGCCGCCTTCTGAACGACCGCGTCTGGGTCGGTGCCGAGCAGGCGCAAGGCGTCCGCCCCGGCGGGATCACCGATCATCGCCAACGCCCGGCATGCGGCTACCCGAATCTGTGTATCGCATATGCGGTCCTGCGCCATTCTGACGAGAAGGGGCGTCCTCAGCGCATCTCCACGCAAACCACATGCCATCAGGACGGTCACCGTCGTCCCCACGGCGCCACCCTCGCGCAAAAGCGACTCGAAATCGATGTCGGAAGCAGCTCGGGACAGCTCTTTTGCCACCCGGTACTGGGGGAGCCGGTCGGCATGGGCCATCAAGGCGTCGACCACTCGCCGCCCACCCGCCCTGCCCAAGGCGCGGGCCGCGACCTCCCGGACGGCCGGGACGGGGTCGTCGAGCATATCGGCGAGCCAGGGCACCGCGTCCGGAAGCCGAAGGGCGCCGCACAGTCGGGCGCCGGCGATGCGGACCGCGTGGTCCGGGCTGGCGAGCGAGTCGAGAAGCTCCCCCTCCACGCCGCTGCGGAGAAACGTTTGCGTCACGGTCAATTGAGCCGCCAGGCCCATCCCCGCACGCTCGATCGCTGCGGTGATCACGTCGGCGACCGGGCCGGCCTCAGCCAGCAGGTCCGAGGCCTTGACGTCGAGCACGGCTCGCGGGTCGCCGTTGATCGCCGTGGTGAGAACGCGGTCGATCTTGGCGGCCAGGCGTGTTCGTGGAGCCTGCTGCCGGACGGGACCCGATCGCCGGTTGGCCCGTCGTGAATCGAGGTCAGGAGGGGGTTTGTTGCTCAAGCCCGTGTGGGAAGCGCGGGTCGATCTGGGGGGACGTTGGTACATTATCGGCGTTTTGAACGCCCGCGAGGTTCGCGAGGGCCCGGGGGCGGGGGAGGAAGGACCACACGTGGCTGCGAGCGGAGAGCTCGGGGCGGACCAGCCGTCCGTCCTACAGCTTCGCGTGCGCGTCCTCGAAATGTCGTCGGTCTTCGCCGAGCTGTCTGACGGCGCCATTCGTGCGCTCGCCCGGCGGATGCAGGCGGTGACGCTGGCGCCCGGCGACACCCTGCGCTTGGGCGGAACCGGGGGCGACGTTGTCATGTTCCTCGCGTCGGGGGTGGCCGAGCAATCGATCACCGACGCTTCCGGCAAGCTGCTCCTCACCCGGCGGCCGGCGCCTGGCGACCTGCTCATCCTCCCCGCCCCCCGCACCGGCGACCGATACGTCACCAGCATTCGCGGTCTGTCCAAATCAATCTTGCTCACCCTTGACAGAGACGGATTGCTGGCCGGCATCGGCCAGGACGTGGACAGGGTTGCCATCGCGCTGGACAAGCTCTGGGAGCAGCAGGTCGCCGCCGCTGCCGCGACCGAAGCCCAGGCCGCCTCGCGGACGTCAGCCCCGATCGTCGCCTTCTTCTCAGCCAAAGGTGGTTCTGGGGTCAGCACCCTGGCGGTCAATGCCGCCGCCGCGCTGTCCAGTCGCATGCCGCGCCAGGTTCTGTTGATCGACCTCTCGGCGCCGTTCGGGCACGCCGCCCTTTTCGCCGACCTGGTCGCCACGGGCTCGATCGCGGGCGCCTCCAAGGCAGCGCCGGCCGACTTCGAGAAGAACCTGCGGGGCGCCATCGTCTACCACAAGACGGGGATGGGCGTGCTCCCGGGAACGCTGCGCCCCGAGCAGATCGACCTCATGACGGCGGATCTGACCGGCCGTGCGCTCGACGTGGCGACCTCGTGGCACAAGTTGGTGCTCGCCGACCTCGGCACCTCGCTTGCGGAGGCGGCGTTGGTGGTGATCGAGCGGGCCGAGCGACTGGTGGTCGTCGTCCCGCCGGAGATCGCGGCGATGACCGATGCGAGGCGGGCGCTCGCGGTGTTCCGCGACATCATGAACGTGCCCGACAACCGGCTCGAGCTGGTCCTCAATCACCGCGTGCCAGGCGCGCCCCTGGACCGGAACGCGGTCGAGTCCATCCTCGGCCACAAGATGTCGTTGACGATCAACTACGACGACTCGCGGCCAGAGGATGCGACGCTGGCCGGCAACCTGGTGCTGCAGCGCGATCCCTCTTCCCAGGTCTCGCGCGGGGCGAACGAGCTGGCGCGCCTGATCGTTGGGAAGTTGAAGCTCGATGGGTAATAGGGCAAGTCGCACAACAGGTCAAGCGTTGGTCGAGTTCGCGATCGCCCTCCCCATCCTCATCCTGCTGGTGGCGGGCGTCCTCGAGCTCGGCCGGGGCTACTCGTACGCCGTCGCCACCTCTGACGCGGCGCGAGACGGCGCCCGTTACGCCGCCGGCAAGACCTCGACCACCAACGGGCCGGGCATCAGCGCCATGTGCGACCTCATCAAGGCCGACCTCGCCGCTGTGGTGTCGCCGCCCTCAAGCATCAGCTGCGCAACCCAGGTCGGACACGCCCCGCCGTTCGTGGCGGGAACCGACTACGCCGCGCCCGCCGGGGGCCAGGTCGTGGTCGCCGTCTACTGCGGCGCCAGCGCCAACTGCACCGGCAGCGTCAACGCCCTGACCCAGTCGGAGATCGACGTCTACGTCTACTACGGCTTCAACGACCTGAACCTGCTCGGCGGCCTCGTCACCATCTCGGGCTCGAGCAAGACCACGACGTCCTGGTGAAGCGGCACTCAGGGCAAGCCCTGGTCGAATTTGCGCTCGTCGCGCCAGTCCTCCTTCTGATCATCGGCGCCACCGTGGACATGGGCCGCGGGCTCCTCCTCTATTCGCTCCTGTCCGGCGCGTCGAGAGACACCGCCCGTCAGGCCGCCCTCACCTACTACAGCGGCTCCAACACGCTGCCGCCGAACTGCACTGCGCTCACCACGCCCTGTTCGCTGAACCCGCTGATCAACGGCGCGCACCTCCTCGACCCGCTGGGGGTGCAGGTCGTGTACCACGACTCCGCCTCGATCAGCGCGGCGCCGGCGAGCGACGGTACCTACACGGCGAACGCCAACCCCGCGCTCCCGGGCACCATCGCCCTCGCGGGCGGGACCAACACCAATACGGTCTACGTCTTCATCTACGAGATCGATACGTCGGGTCCGAATCCTCGCTGGAGCTGTCCGACCTGCGCCGCCGCCAACGGGGCCTATGTGCGTACCTCCGGGAATCACCTCGCGGTGGTCGACCTGAAGCTGAAGTGGCAGCCGGTCCTCGCCCGCCTGCTCGGCCTGCCTTCGACGATCACGTTCGATTCGCAGTCGGTCGAGCGAATGGAATACTGATGCCCTCCTCTCCCCGACAACGGGGGCAGGTGATGGTGATCGTTGCCGTCGCGCTCCTGGCGCTGATCGGCTCAGCGGCTTTGATCCTGCTCGCGGGCTCGGTCGTCTGGCAGAAGAACCAGCTCCAGGAGCTCGCGGATTCGACGGCGCTCGACTCCGCATTGACGATCGGCATCAGCTGCAATGCCGCGAAGGCGAACGCGGTCATCACCGAGGCGGACAACTTTCTCGCCACCCGGAAAACGCGTACCGGCGCCTTGGCCATCACGCCAGGCACATGCGCAACCCCGTACAAGGGCACGGACACATTTGCCGGCGGACTCAGCGCGACGTACAACTACCCGTACCGGGCCCATCAGCAGCAGGTCGAGGTGGTCCTCAGCTTGAGCCTCCCGATCTCGTTCGGCGGCCAGCTCGGGGCGAGCAACACCACAGTGACGCGGCGTGCCGTGGCTCAGCAGCTTGCCGGATCGGTGCCTGCGATCTCCGCCACGACCCTGTCCTGCACCGGCGGGCAGGTCAACATCGCCGGCAGCATCGTGGCGCAGAACGCGATCGCCAGAGCCGGCAGCTGCGCTTTCTACGCGCACACGCGGTTCGACGCCCCCTCTAGCACGTACTCCGACCTGGGGAACGTGACCGTCTACACCGACGGCCAGGGCTGGGTCGGCGGAGGAGGCGCGTGCGCCGCGGGCTTGAACGCCGGCTCGAGCAACGCCATCTGTTCCGACGGCGCCGAGGTCTCGGGTCACGTCAATCCCGCCTGCGGCACCACGGGCACGAGCCAATTCCTGTCGGCCGGCGATGTGGCGATCAACGGCAACCCGTGCGCGGCGGGCGTGGCGCCGCAGCCGGTGCCGCCCGTGTCCACACTTCTGCCGCCGGACCCCAACGCAGACGCGGCCGCGATTGCAACACTTCAGGGCACCGGCGGTGCCGCGTGCTCCTCCGGCGGGACCTATCCGAACATCGTCGTCGGCGGCGTGACCGTGGGCACCGGGCTCGCGCCCGCGCCGATCAAGGACGCCACCGGCTACTACCACTTCAAGCCCAGTTGCTACGGCTACCTCAACATGGCCTCGCTGAGCGGCGGCATATCCAGCGTCCAGGCTGGACCGACCGTCACTGCCAGACACTTCCTCACCCCGACGTTGCCCGCCGCGAGCACAGCCGGCACTCTTTTGGTGGCAGACATCCGGTCCGACGCCACCCCATCAGGTTTCACAGCGCCGGCAGGCTGGGTGCAGGCCGGCGTCCCCAGCCAGTCTGGACTCAGTCCTCGAACCGAGATCTGGTACTACCCGAACAATCCCGGCGGGATCACCAACGCTACTTTCACTGTCAACCCGGCCAGCATCGACTCGACCGCCCAGATGACTGAGTGGCGAAACGTGGCGACAGTTGCGCCCTTGGACAAGACCGGCAACACCGCGATCGGCGTGAACCAGAATGCCGCCACAGTGTCGACCGTCGGTGCCACGGCATCGGCGAACGAACTCGTCATCACTGACGTCGGGGTGCTCGAGGCAGTGCCAGGCCAGGTGGTCACTCAGGGAGCAGGCTGGAACAGCCTCGCCAACGACCCTCCAGATGGCTTCACGGCTGAGTACAGGGTCGACCTGCCGGCGGCAGTGGCAACCGAGACGCTGAACAGCACGGTGGCGACGACCTGGGCGGTCGTGATCGCGTCGTTCAAACCCGCCGCGGGCGCGTCGGGCGTCGTGTTCGACCCCGGCTTCTACTACTTCAACGGATACAACGGAGTGAACTTCACCAGTGGGGGGGGCGTCTGCCTGGGAGGCGGCACGCTGCTCGCGAAGGACGTCACGATGGAGTTCGTCAACCAGGCCGGGTTCTCGTCCGGAACCTGCGCCGTCGGAGGCGGTGCCGCGTGCGCCGGTTCATGCCAGTTCGGGTCGGCGCCTTGCTCGCTGTCTCCCTGCCCGCCCAACGCGGGCGCGGACTCGCCTAACAACTTGACCTGGCTCGCCGCCCCGTGCTTGAACGCACCCGCGGCTGCCGACGCGGCCAGCTGTCTGGGAGGCGCCTCCTGGTGCCCGGCCGGAGACCGGGCCTGCTCGAACCTCCTCATCTATGCGCCGGGCGCGATTGCCGGCCAGATCGCGATCGCGGGCGCAGCCGTGCATGCCTGGCTGCTCGGGTCGATCTACTGGCCGGGCACCTGCTCGGACAGCGTGAACGGCACCAGCACGATCGCCGGCTCGGTGTCCTGCGGCACCCTCACGATGTCCGCGGCAGTGGGGGCGGCGACTGCGGTTGGGAGCGACGCCGGCATCAGCACCGCCCTGGTTGAAGCGGTTCTCATAGAGTGAATTTTCACCCCACGAAGTCTGGCGACTTCGCGGGGAACCCCTGAAAAAGGGTGCGCATCGCGCATCATGTGCACCGTGAAAATTCGCGGGGGGGACAGGTGTCCCCCGCCGCGGAACCCACCCCTCTCCTCGGCCACGCTTGGAGGCGCTTGGAAGGTGGCACGGTTGGGGGACGGCCGGAGTAAATCCGGCCTTAAGCCCCACCTGGCGCTCCCCTGAATTTGCTCCGCTAAGTCCCTGCTGCTTGTCGAGGACACCTGAAATCGCGTGCACATCGCGCATCATGTGCACCGTGAAACGCCCACTTAACACCATTCCAAGGGTCTCCCGTGGCCTCTGAGATCGGCCGGCCGCGGCGCGGCAGGACCTACATCGTCATCGGCACCGTCCTCGCCGTTCTGGCTTTTGCGACCGCCGCCGGGGTCGCCAGCCTGCCCCTATTCTTCTCGAACAACCCCGCCGGCACCAAGATCGTGGTGGCCAAGAACGCGATCGGCGCACGCACGAAGATCCAATCGTCGGACCTGACTATGAAGGTGGTGACACCGGTCCCGCCCCAGGCATTCTTCGACGTCAACGCGGTCGCCGGGAAGGGCGCGCGGGTCGACATTCCGGCCGACTCACCGGTCACCGCCAACCTGATTGCCCAATCCCCTGACCTGCTCAGCAGCAGCGATGTCACGTACCTGCCCATCCCGACTGGCTTCGTGGCGGTCACGGTGCCGACATCTGAGCAGGTCGGCGTGGGCGGATACGTCCAGCTCGGCGACCGCATCACCGTGCTCGCCACCGTGAACTCATCGGTGTTCGGCGCCAGCCCCGGGGTGCCCGTCGTCCGGACGGTGTTTCGAAACCTTGACGTCATCAGAGTCGGGCCCGCGACGGGATCCACCGCCAGCGGTCAGCAGGTAACAAGCAGCCTCACCCTCCTGATGACGCCGTGTGATTCGGAGTTCCTCTTCTGGTTCTTGAACAATGCCGTCCTCAAGTACAACCTCGAATCGTTCAAGGACTACGAGCCGACGCCGAACCAGCCCGATCCGGCATGCCCGAAGCTGTCGTCGGCGGCCGGTGTCGGACCGCGCGAGGTGGACGCCAAGTGGCACTTCACGACCCCTTAGTGATCGCCTCGTGAGGCCGTAGACGTGGGCTGGCTGATCGTGCTCGTCGCTGTCGCGGCTGCGTTCGGCGTGATGCTCGTCGTCTACGGCATCGTCGCCCGCGACCGCGCCATCACACAGGCCGAGACCGGAGGCCCGGGCGCGCGGGTCACCTACCGCACCCTCGCCGACGTACGGGAACAGCTGCGCCGGCGGTTCGAGCCCACCGGAGCTCCGGTCTGGATCGCGACCCAGCAGGCGCCCAATGCCTTGGCCGCTGATCTCGCGAGCGCCGACCTGCAGCTCCGGCCGTACGAATTCCGCATCTTGCAGCTCGGCGCGGCGCTGGTCTTCGCGCTGATCGCATATGCGCGCTTCAACGTCAGCCTGGCGGTTCCGGTGCTTGCGGTGATCGGCTACCTCCTCCCCGCTCTCTACTTGCGCAACCGCCGCGGCCACCGGCTGCGCATGTTCGAGGCCGGCCTCCCGCGGGCCATGGAGCTCATCGCCAACTCCATGAAGGCGGGCCAGTCGGTAGCGCAGTCGCTAGGTGCGGTGACCGAGAACGCAGGACCGCCGGTCGACGAAGAGTTCCGGCTTGCGCAGCGTGAGGTCGAGCTCGGCGCGTCGGTGGAGAACGCTCTCAGCAACATGGTGAAGCGGATGGGCAGCTCCGACCTTCGCTTGATTGTGATGGTGATCACGATTCAGCACGCGGTGGGCGGCGACCTGCCGGCGATCTTGATCACACTCGCCGACACCATGCGCCAGCGCGCCGAGATGCGCGAGGAGATCATGGCCGCGACCGCTCAGTCGAGGGCCTCGAGCCTGATCATCACGCTCCTGCCCGTGGCCGCCGGCGGGCTGCTGTTCTTCCTCGTTCCCGATTATTTCCGCCCGATGTTCGTCAACCCGCTGGGCTGGGTGATCCTGGGTTTGGCGGCCGCCTTGCTGGTCATCGGCAACGTCATCATCCGGCGCATCACGGCGATCGCATGAACCTGCTGCCCCTCATCATCGGGCTGGCCGCAGCCGCCGGGGTGTGGCTCGTCGCTGCCGGAGTGAGGAGCTCGCAATCAGGCGATGCGACGACGCTCGCGCGCCAGCGCTTGGCCCGCCAGGAACTCGGCCTGGGACAGAGCGCGATCGCCCTCGAGCTGGAGAAGCCTCTGGGCGAGAGGCTGACCGCGCCGGCACGCCGCTGGCTCGCCAAACAGATGAACCGCCTGACTCCCGCCGCTCAGGCGGCGACCTTTCAGCGTGAGCTCGATTTCGCCGGCAACCCATTCGGTCTCGACCCGGCGGGCGTGCAGACGCTGCGCATTGCCGCCGGCGCCGCGCTCGGCACCATTGGCACCGCGCTGGGAGTGCTCGTCGGATCCACGTTCGCGATCGGCGTCTTTCTGGTCGGTGGCTTCGCGATCGGCTTTTATCTGCCAGTCCTCTGGCTCGACCAGCTCGTGCGCGAGCGCCGCGCGGAGATCGAGGCTGCTCTCCCCAACGCGCTCGACGTGGTGGCAATCAGCATGGAGGCCGGGCTCGGGCTTGATCGCGCGCTGGAGCAGCTCGTGCGCCACCAGGAAGGACCACTCACGCTCCTGGTCGCGCGGGCCCTGCGCGAGATGGAGCTCGGGCGCCCGAGGGCCGACGCGCTGATCGAGATGGCCGAGGCGACCGATGTCGAGGACTTCACTGCGCTGGTCCGCTCCATCCTCCACGCGGAGCGCACGGGCGTGCCCATCGCGCGCACCATCGCGGCGCACGCCGCGCAGATGCGCGTCAAGCGCAGGCTGAAGATCCGGGTCGAGGCGGCGCGGGCCTCGCTGAAGATCCTCCTCCCCACCGTGGGCTGCGTTTTTCCGACGTTGTGGCTGATTCTTCTCGGTCCGGCGCTGCTCGTCGTGCTGAGCATCGCGAGCAACAAATAGCGTCGCGTTTCGCTTCGCTTGCGCAAGACGTGCGGAATCCAGTTGTTCAATTAGCGCGTTTGGATCAAGACGCGCGGAACCGGATGGCTAGTTGAGGAAAGGGTTAGTCCGCTTCTCCTGACCGATCGTGGTTGCCGGCCCATGGCCGCTGTAAACGTCGACCTCATCTGGCATCGACAGCAGCTGGGTTCTGATCCCCTCCAGCAGCGCGCGGCCATCGGAGTTGCGGAAGTCGGAGCGGCCGACCGAGCCCGCGAAGAGCGCATCGCCTGTGAACACTGCGTCGCCGATCCGGAGTGAGACGCCACCGGGGCTGTGGCCCGGGGTGTGGAGGACGTCGAGCACGACGGAACCGGCTTTGAATGGTGTGCCCGGGCTCAGGCTCACGACGTTGTCGATGCGCGGCCCCTCGACCGAGAACTCGCGACGCAGCGAGCGGCCCTCGACGATCACATCGCGCTCGGCGTGATGGACTGCCACCGGCACCGGGCCCAGCGCCTTGATCAGCTCCGCCAGTCCCGCGATATGGTCGACATCGGTATGAGTCAGCACGATCGCCTTGACGTTCGCGCCGCGCTCGCGGATCAGCTGAAGCATCAGCTCGGGCTCGAAGTTGGCGTCGATCACGATCGCGTCATGTGTGGCCTCGTCCTCGACCAGGTACGAGTTGGTGCCGAACCTGCGGTCGGCTGTGGCCGTGATGCGGACTTTCAGGCGAGGACTTTCCGAACGACGACGTGGCGCTCGAGCTCGCGATACGGCTCGAAGCCCGCACGCAAGTACATGTCGAGCGGTCCGCGGTAGTTCGACTGAGCGGAGTCGTCGGATTCCCTCGAAGGGTAGGCCTCGACGGCCCGCAGGCCGCGTGCGCGGAGCCGTTCGATCGCGACCTGCAGAAGCTTCGAGGCCACGCCGTGACCACGGTAGGGGGCGGCGATCACAAAACAGGCGACTGAGCCAATACCTTCATGGTCGGCCGGCTGGAGCTTGAAGCGGCTCATCACGCCGTGCAGGTGCGTGGTATCACCGTAGTTGCACCAACCCACGGGCTCGCCGCCGGCGAAAGCGAGGAGGGCGGTGACTCTGCCGTGCTCGATCGAATCCGACATGTCACGTCGGTTGTCCTCGGCGGCGCGGACAGCCCACTCTTCATCGCTCTGTGTTCGGTGCGTCTCCATGCAGTAGCAGCTCTGCCAGGCGGGAAAATCGCGAAATGCGATCTTGTCGAAGAAATGCTGATACGCGGGCAACTGGTCGGGCGTGACATCGACGACCTCCACCTCTCCAATGTCCGGCAGCCGCTCGAGCTCGGCGCGCGCGGTGGGATCAGCCGCCAGCCGCAAGCCTTGCAACTGTGCACCGCCCTCCGACTTCATAAGGCTGTGGACACCGTCTTCCGCGATCCAAGACACGCGAATCTGGGAGCCGCCCCCAGTGGCTGACAAGTCCCACGTCACCTCGTGAGGGGCCGCGGCCGCGAACGGGGGAGCAAACAGGAACCTGCTGCGAAGCACGAGGCGGCGCGGCGGTTCAGCGACGGCCACGTCCGACTCCTCGACGAGCTCGCCGCGCACGCCAACCCAGCGGATATGGCCGCCGGGTGTGAAGTCTCCCTCTGGTGTGAGGCGGTAATACCAGTCGCGCCGGCCAGGTGCGACCAAAACCTTCCAGACCTCGAGCGGCGGCACCTCGAGATCGATCGTGTGTGATCCGCTTTTGCTCACGACGCTTCGCGCGCGACCGTGTGGACGTCCTTCACGCCTTCGAGCTTCTCCATCAATCGAGAGAGCTGCGCCAGGGAGTCGATTTCCACCGTCGCGGAAACCACCGCGGTCTTGTCGTCGTATACGTGCACCTCGAGCGCTGACATGTTGACCCGGTTCTCGGCCACGACGGTGGCGATGTCGCGGAGCAGGCCCTGCCTGTCCCAGGCCTCGATCTTGATGTCGACCGGATAGATGTGAGTCGCGTCGGAGTCCCAATCGACGGGCACGACTCGAGCCTGGTCCTGGGCATTGACCGCGTTGATGCAGTCGACGCGGTGCACCGTCACTCCGCGCCCTCGCGTCGTGTAGCCGACGATGGCGTCGCCGGGCACTGGCTGGCAGCACGGCGCGATCTTGGTCAGGATCCCCTTCTCCCCCCGCACCAGCACGCGGGGTGTGGGCTGCACGTTGGGGATGAGCGGGATGGCGCGCAGGTCCCCACCGGCGCCGTCCGGCGTCAGAGACATGCGCATGACGACCGAGTGAGGGGACAGGTCTCCGTATCCGATCGCCGCGAGGAAGTCGTCGACGGCCGGGAACTTGTGCATGCCGGCGATCTCGACCAACTTGGTGTCCGGCAGGTCCGCGAGGCTTACGCGGTGCATGCGGTGGAGCTCCTTGTCGAGCAGGTCGCGCCCCTTGGCGACGTTCTCTTCGCGGCGCTGGCTCTTGAACCACTTGCGGATCCGCTCCTTGGCCGATGCGCTCTTGACGAAGTTCAGCCAGTCGCGACTCGGGCCGTGCGGTCCCTTGGAAGTGAGGATCTCGACGATCTCGCCGTTCTGCAGCTCATAGTCCAGCGGCACCATCCGGCCGTTGACCTTGGCGCCGATGCATCGGTGCCCGACCTCGGTGTGAATGCGATACGCGAAGTCGACCGGGGTCGAGTCCGCGGGTAGGTTGAGGACGTCGCCCTTCGGGGTGAACACGTAGACCTCGTCCTGGAAGAGGTCGACCTTGACTGTGTCGAGGAAAGACTCCGAATCCCCAATCTCGTTCTGCCATTCGAGCAGGCTTCGGAGCCACGACAGCTTCTGGTCGAAGCTCGCGTCCTTCCCGCCTTCTTTGTAGGTCCAGTGGGCGGCCACGCCGAATTCAGCGATACGGTGCATCTCGTGGGTGCGGATCTGGATCTCGATCGGCTCCCCGGTGTGCGTGATCACCGTCGTGTGCAGCGACTGGTAGCCGTTGGACTTGGGCATTGCGATGTAGTCCTTGAACCGGCCGGGAACCGGCTTCCACAGCGAGTGGACCACGCCGAGCACTCCATAGCAATCGCGCACAGAGTCCACCTGGACGCGAATCGCCGACAGGTCGTAGATCTCCGAGAAGTCCTTCTTCTCGCGGGTCATCTTCTGCCACACCGAGTAGATGTGTTTCGGCCGGCCCGTGATCTCCGCCTTGATGCCCACGTTGTCGAGCTCGCGCGCGAGGATCTCGCGCAGGTCTGAAACCAACGTTTCGCGCTCTTGACGCTTGCGGGCGATCCGCTTGACAACGTCGTCGTAGGCCTCCGGCTCGAGGTAGCGAAAGGCGAGGTCTTCGAGCTCCCACTTGAGCTGGCCGATGCCGAGGCGGTGCGCAAGCGGGGCGTAGATGTCGAGTGTCTCGCGTGAGATCTTGCGTCGCTTGACCTCCGGCAGCGGATCGAGCGTGCGCATGTTGTGGAGGCGGTCGGCCAGCTTGATGAGGACGACGCGGAGGTCCTCCTCCACCTCCGCGGCGGTGAGCGCGGTGTCCTCCACCGTGTCGTGGAGAAGGGCCGCGGCAAGCGTTTGGGCGTCCAG
This sequence comes from Chloroflexota bacterium, assembly GCA_005883585.1. Taxonomy (GTDB): domain Bacteria; phylum Chloroflexota; class Dormibacteria; order Dormibacterales; family Dormibacteraceae; genus UBA10449. Next base: position 5,661 of record VBFD01000127.1, on the reverse strand, counting down.
CTGGAGGTCGGCGAGGATGGTCGCCACCTCGAGGGGGTGGTTGACGTAGTCCTCGCCCGACAGGCGGTGCTGACCCCGATGGGCCATGGCTGCGCGCTCGTAAGCCTTCCGGACCAGCTCGCGGTCCTTGGGTTCGAGATGGTCGGCAACCCGGAGCAGCTCAGAAACCGTCACGTGGTTATGAGTTTAGGAACCCGACGTGGCTCAAGTTCGGGATCAAGTTCCTAGACTTGCGCCAAGTGGGCCTCGATTGAACTCGTTACGAGGGACGTTCGCGATCCGCGTCGGATTCTCCGCCGCGGCCGCGGTACTGGTGCTCGCCGGGGCTTCCCTGAACGTCAGCGGCCGTTCCGGTCAGGCCGCCCTGATCGCTGCCTTCGGTGGCCTACTCGCCATCGGGGCCGGCGCGATGAACGTCAGGTGGAAGATCTCGGTCCCACTCGGGGTGGCCGCGGTGCTCGCATCGGTCGCCGCCGCCCACTTCGACCTGACCGACAGGCAGCTGCCCCTTGACGTCGGCGGCCTTCTCGTCCTCGGGCTCGGCGGGTACGTCGGCAGCATCGCCTACGAGAGCTTCACGGACGCGCTGCATCGCCAGCTCGATGAGATGGAGGCCCTGGCCGCCCAGCTCGAGCAGAAGCATCGCGTGTTTCTCGCCGCGACCTCGGACGCAACGGGCACAAGGCCTGGAGACATCGCCGCCCTCACCACCAGCATCGCCGGCCAGATGAGGGCGGGATTCGCGTGCACCTACCTGGTGTCGTCCGACGGCAAGCAGTTCGTGCCGCAGCCACCTGGATTCGGGCTGGGCCGCATGCGCCCGCAGGCCGTCAACCGGATCGGTTCGGGTCCTCTTCTGAGCGCCATCGCGGCGGGCAAGGAGTTCGTCGGCGATGACAAGTCGGGGCTTACCGAGCTCGTGAACTACGTCCCCGACGACCTCCACGTCGAGAATCTGCTCGTCGTTCCGATGCGGATCGGCGACCATTTCGGCGGCTTCATCCTGCTTGGTAACAAGCTTGGCGGCTTCACCGACGACGACCTGAGGCTGGCGACGACCTTGATGCTCCGGGCCGGAACGCAGCTCGCAAGCGCCAACGCAGTGGCGATGTCGCAGAAGGAATCGGCCCGCTATTCGCTCATGAACGAGCTTGTCAAAGAGGCGTCCGGCAAGACGATGACGGAGGTCCTCGACCTGGTCGTCAACAAGGGCACTCAGCTCATCCGCTATGACGCGGGGCGGGTGGCGCTATTCCAGCCGGACGACACCTTCGTCTTCGCCGGTGAGGCGTTCGCACCTTCGCCGATCGAAGGTCCGCTGGCCAGGGTCCGCGGCGGCGAGACCGTGCTTCGAAGCCTGGTCACGCCCGACGAGGGCATATTCAGCGGCCTGCAGCCATCGGTTGAAGGCGGCACCGCCAACGAAGCCTTGATCCCGATCCGGACCCAGAATGGCGTGCTCGGCGCCATCTGCCTCGGGCGGAACGGATCGTCCGGTTTCAGCCAGCGCGACGTCGCCGCACTGGACGAGCTCGGCTCGATGGCCGGCGTGGCGGTCGAGAACTCCCGCATCCTGCAGGCGGTCACCGGCCAGGCCTCCAAGCTCGACACCGCGCTCGACGCGCTGGGCGAGGTCTCGCAAGCGCTGACGACGGTGACCCAGGGCCCAAAGGTCCTGGAGCAGAAAACGCTCGAGACCGCTGTACGCGTGACCGGGGCCACGGCCGGCCTGCTGACCCGGAGCACGCCTGAAGGGAACCAGTCGGTGATCATGTCGCTCGGCTTTCCATCCGCGGTCAACGGTCTCGAGTTTCAAAACGGGCAGGGCATCGTCGGCGCTGTGATGCTGCGCGGCAAAGCCACGGCTGTGCCCGACATCTCAGCGAGCTTTGATCTGCAATCTCCGCCCGACCTCGTGGCCTATGGGCTTCAGGCCGCGATCTGCGTCCCGATGCTCGAGGACGGGCGACTCTGGGGCACCCTCTCCGCGTTCGACGTCAAGAAGCGCGAGTGGACGACGGACGACAATCGCGTGCTCGCCACGCTCGGCAACCAGGGTGTCGTCGCGGTACGAAACGCTGAGCTTTACGACAACAACCAGCGCAGCATCTGGGAGCTGAAGAACCTTCAGGAGGCGCTGCAGGCCGCCACCTCCACTCTCGACCTCAACCAGGTGCTGCAGCAGGTGCTTGCCGGCGCGGCCAAGGCTTCGACAGCACAGATCGGCTGCCTGGCCCTGGAAGAGTCAGGCCGCCTGATCCTGAAAGGAGGTTTTGGCACCGACTCCTCTACCGCCGAGAAGCTGGCGCTCGGAGTCGGCGGCGACATCTGCCGTGATGTCATGGCCTCGGGGACTCCATACATGGAAGCGCTCTCGACCTCGGTCGCCGAGAAGGACAGCCCGCTGAACCCGCGGGCGGTGTTGTGCGTCCCGATCACGCTGCGCGGCAAACCGACGGGGGTGCTGTTCCTCGCGAACTACCAGGTGGGGCACCCGTTCACGCCAGACCACCGCAACCTGGTCACCGAGCTCGCGGCACAGGCCGCCGTGGCCATCGACAACGCCCGCCTGTTCAAGGATCGGGAAGAGGTCATCCTCGCCTCCCTGGAGGCGCTGGCCAATACGGTCGATGCCAAGGATCGCTACACGGCCGGCCACTCCGTCCGCGTGACGCAGTACGCGCTGATGATCGCCCGGCAGATGAAGTACTCACCGAAAGACCAGAACGCGTGGGTCCGTCTGGAGCGTGGCTGCCGGCTGCACGACATTGGCAAGGTCGGCGTCCCTGACGCGGTGCTGCAGAAGGCCGGGAAGCTCACCAACGAAGAGTTCGCCAAGATGCGCGACCACACGATCATCGGTTTCAACATTCTCAGCGGCCTGAAGATGCTCACGGACGAGCTCGTCATCGTCCGCTCTCACCACGAGCGCTTCGACGGCAAAGGCTATCCCGACCGCAAGACGGGAGATGGCCTTCCCATGTTCGCGTGGATCGTCAGCGCGGCCGACGCGATCGACGCGATGACCTCTGACCGTCCGTACCGGAAGGGCATGTCGCTCGATGTTGCCTTGGCGCAGGTGCGCGAGGGCGCTGGCACGCATTTCCATCCGGACGTCGCCGAGGCGGTGCTCGACGCGGCGCACAATGGCACGTTGAATCTGATCGAGCAGGAGTCCCTCTATCGCGACGCGCCGACGATCGGCGCCTTCGAGAACCCGACGGCCTAGCGCATCGCGTTTTAGCGCACGTCTTGCGCAATACGCGCGGAATGCAATGCGGTTTTATGCGCGTTTTGATCCAAACGTGCGGAATTCGGGCTAGTAGGCTTTTGCCAGCGCGACCCGATATTTGGCCGGCTTGCCGCACACCAGGCACTTCCCCGAGGCCTTCTCTTCGGAGTCGATCGTTCGGATCGTCACCCCGCCGGCCTCGGCCTTGATTCGCGCCTCGCATTCGGCATCGCCGCACCAGGGCGCCCAGACGAATCCGGCGCGTTCTCGGAAATGCGCGACCACCTCGGCCAGCGTCGCCAGCTCGAACGTGTTCTCGCGCTGAAACTGGCGCGCGCGCTCGAACAGCTTCGACTGGTACGCGCTGAGCTCTTTTTGCACACGCTCGGCAAGCCCGGCCACAGGTACGGGCTTGCGTTCGCGCGACAGGCGGTCGACCATCTCCACCTGGCCCGCGTCGACATCGCGAGCGCCGACGTTCAGCCGCAGCGGAACACCCTTCAACTCCCAATGCGCGTATTTGTCGCCGGGCCGTTCTTCGCGCCAATCGACGCGGTGGCGGATGCCGGCCCCTTTCAGCTCGCGCGACCAGCCGTTGATGAAGGTTTCGACCTTGGCGCGGCTTTCCGTGTCACGAAAGATGGGCACCACGACGACCTGAATGGGCGCCACCATCGGTGGCACGATGAGGCCCGAGTCGTCGCCGTGGGCCATGACCAGCGCGCCGACCAAACGCGTGCTGATGCCCCACGAGGTCGAGTAGCAGAGCTCGCGCTCGTTCTCCATGTTGGAGAAGGAGATGTCATAGGCGCGGGCGAAGTTCTGCCCGAAATAGTGCGAGGTGCCCATCTGCAGCGCGAGGCTGTCGCGCATTAGAGCTTCGACCGTGAGGGTGTGAACTGCGCCGGGGAAAGTTTCGGCCCGCGATTTCTTGCCGCTCAGGACCGGAACCGCGAGCCAGTCTTCAGCAATCGAGCGGTAATAACCGAGGATGAGGTCCGCCTCTTCCATCGCCTCTTTGGCGGACGCGTGGAACGTGTGGCCCTCCTGCCACCAGAACTCGCGCGAGCGCAGGAACAACCGCGAGCGCATCTCCCAGCGGACCACGCTGTTCCACTGGTTGGTGAGCTTGGGCAGGTCGCGATGGCTCTGGATGTAGCGCTTGATCAGGGAGCCGATGATTGTCTCGGACGTGGGCCGCACGGCAAGCGGCTCTTCTAGCTCCTCCATGCCTGCGCCCGCCCTCGTGACCCATGCCACCTCGGGCGCGAAGCCTTCGATGTGCTCGGCCTCCTTCATCAGGAACGAGCGTGGGATGAGCAGGGGGAACGCCCAGTTCTCGTGGCCGCTCTCCTTGATCATGTCGTCGAAGGCGCGCTGGATCGCCTCCCACATCGCCCATCCGTACGGACGCACGACCATCATGCCGCGCACGCCCGACCAGTCGGCCAGCTCCGCCTTGCGGACGACGTCGGTGTACCAACGGTCGAAGTCGTCGGACATCTTGGTGATGTCCTTCACGAAATCCTGCTGCTCCTCCACGGTCTCCTTCATCTGCTAGCTCCCAAAGTATTCATGAGTAAGGTCACGAATTGCGCGCGCCCTCAGGCGCTAACGCGGGAGCGGAGCCGGGGCGGGAGCGTGCTCGGCCGCGATCGTGTCGATCTCAGCCAGCAGCACTGCCAGGAGCTCTTCTTGGGCCACGGTCTTGTAGAGCTTACCTTTCTTGAAGATCACACCCTTGCCGCGCCCGCCGGTGACGCCGATGTCGGCGTGGCGGGCTTCGGCCGGGCCGTTCACGACGCAGCCCATGACCGCGACCGTGATCGGAACCTTGAGCCTGGCGATGTGCGCTTCGACGGCTTTGACCGTCGGCACCATGTCGTACTCGAGCCGACCGCAGGTCGGGCAGGCGACCAGGGTCGCGCTCTCGTTGCGGAATGCGAGCGTCTTCAGGATCTCGTGCGCGACGCGCACCTCCTCGCGCGGATCCGAGGTGGCGAGCGACACGCGAATCGTGTCTCCGATGCCCTCGCTCAGCAGGATGCCCATGCCCACCGCGCTGCGGATGCTGCCCGCCTCCACCGGTCCCGATTCGGTGACACCCAGGTGGATCGGGTAAGCGCGCGCAGCGGCGAACTTGCGGTTGGCCATGATGTTGGTCCACACGTCGGTCGACTTCAGCGAGACCTTGATAAAGCCGGGACCGTAATCGAGGTCCTCGAGGATCTTGCAGTGCCCCAGCGCCACCTCGACCATACGGTCGGCGGTGCGCTCACGGTCGTCGCGATTGATCTGGTGCTGCTCGCGCAGGCTCTTGTGCACCTCTTCGGGGAGCGACCCAGCGTTGACCCCGATCCGAAATGGGATCTGGCGTTCCTTGGCCGCCGCGACGACCTTCGTGACCTTGTCGCGGTCCGGGATGTTGC
>VBFD01000100.1:0-7243 GCA_005883585.1 Chloroflexota bacterium | reverse complement strand
CACGATGGCGGGGCCGTTCATCTTCATCGCGACTAACAAGCTCAAGACTGGAAAGCTCGAAGCTGAAAGGCGGCGCGTCCCGGGGTTGGTTGACTTCATCGCGGCCAATGAACCGCGCCTGATCGCTTTCAACGAATACGCGAACGACGAGGGAACCGAGGTGGGAGTCGTGCAGGTTCATCCTGATGCGGACTCTTTCGAGTTCCACATGGGTACCGTCCGCGAGCGCGCCGCGAGCGCTTACAAAGAGACCTTAGACGCCACTACGAGCATCCAGGTTTTCGGAGAGCCGACCGAAACAATCCTGGACATGTTGAGGCAGGCAGCCGGAGGTGGAGTTCAGTTCACCGTGAAGCAGCTTCATCTAGGCGGGTTTACACGGTCAGATTCGAGATGAGATTCGCTGGGCCATCTCAGGGTGAGCGCGTCTAGCAGGTCGAGATCCCCGGGTGAGTGGCCGCATTCGGTGAGGTAACGAGCCAGCTCGCTACGATGCTGCGTCCCGTGGTTTACGACGTGGGCAAGGATCAGCCAGCGCGGCACAGCGAAGTCCGGGCCTGTAGTCAACGATTCGGACAGAGCCATGTCATCGAGGGACTCCACGTAGTTCCGCAGGCGGTTGTCCTCCTCGAGACAGAACGCATGGATGGCGGGCAGGTCGTCGAGCACAAACCCGTGATCCCACACATACGTTTCCCCAACCTTGTTTCCGATGCAGAATTCCCGCCAGCTCCAGTCGACGTCGCAGAGGTGGCGAAGCGTCTGAAAGGCGCTGCCGTGATCCAGCTTTCCGGTAGCGCGGAACTCTTCATTCGACAGGCGGGCCGCCACTGTCAGGATCCGATCGTTCGCCCAGGCGTGGAACCGGACGAAGGCGAGCAGCTCATACGTTTTCACCTGTTCATCCTACGAATCGACTTCGTCTCTGTTCGCTCGTCCGCGCACGACTCGAGAATTCGAGACGGTGCATTCTTTGCCTATGAAGGTCACACGGAGTAGAGGCGTGCAGACGACAAAGGGGTCCAGCGAGTGGTTTACGGGAGCGGTGTACTTGGACACGGTTGCGACGCCGGCCGATCCGTCGCGCCTCACCGCGAGCAGCGTCCACTTCACGCCTGGCGCCCGCACCGCGTGGCACACGCACCCCAACGGCCAGACCATCTTCGTCACCGAAGGCGTCGGCGTCGCGCAACGTCGCGGTGGGCCGGTCGAGGTCATTCGCCCGGGCGACCGCGTGTTCTTCGAGCCGGGCGAGGACCACTGGCATGGCGCCGCGCCGACGCGCTTCATGACTCACATCGCGATGCTGGACGTCGACGAAAAGGGCAACAGCGCGACGTGGGGCGACCATGTCAGCGACACCGAGTACGCGGTGCCGCCAATCGAGGAGGCGTAGCCATTGCGCGCTGCAATCTTCAAGGGACCGCACTCTATCGAGGTCGGCGAGCGTCCCGACCCCGTGATAACGGCGCCCACAGACGCCGTCGTCCGGGTCGTGCTGGCGTGCGTCTGCGGCTCGGACCTCTGGTACTACCGCGGTGAGTCGCCCCACGATCTCGGTGCAATCGGCCACGAGTTCACTGGCGTTGTAGAACAGGTGGGTCCCGAGGTGCGAGGCATCGCGGAGGGCGACTTCGTCATCGCGCCGTTCATCTATTGCGACGGCACGTGCGCGAACTGCCGGGCGGGGGTCCCCTCGCAGTGCATCAATGGCGGCGGATTCGGCAACCACGGCATCGATGGCGGCCAGGGCGAGGCGGTGCGGGTGCCGCTGGCCGGCAGCACCCTCGTCCGGGTGCCGGGCTCCGGCCATTCGGACGAAACCATGCGCTCGCTGCTGGCGCTATCTGACGTGATGTGCACCGGCCACCACGCGGCGGTGAGCGCCGGAGTGAAACCGGGTGACGTCGTCGCGGTGGTCGGCGATGGCGCCGTGGGTCTATGTGGCGTCATGGCGGCCAAGCGCCTCGGCGCCGCGCGCATCATCGCGCTGAGCCGAAATCCAGCCCGACAGGAGCTGGCCCGGTCCTTCGGCGCGACAGACATCGTCGCCGAGCGTGGAGATGCGGCGATCGAGGCCGTCCGGGAGCTCACCAATGGCGTCGGCGTCGACGCTGCGCTCGAGTGCGTGGGCACCGGACAGTCAGTCGCGACGTCGTTGGCCGTCACAAGGCCAGGGTCGATGGTTGGAATCGTCGGCGTCCCCCACGGCGTCGACGCGTCGATCGCCGACACCATCGTGTTCCGCAACGTCGGCTTGCGCGGCGGTGTGGCGCCCGCGCGCGCTTATATCCCTGAGCTTCTCGACGAAGTCCTCGAAGGCCGCATCAATCCAGGCCGCGTCTTCGACTTCGAGACTGACCTCGACGGCGTCGCTGAAGCGTATGCCGCCATGGACGAACGCCGGGCCATCAAGTCGCTCATACGGATCGAGACGAAGGAGACGGGTCGATGACGCAGTGGACGAGCGACCAGCTCGACAAGGTCGGAAGAGCGGAAGAAGTTCAAATCGCATCAATCCGGCGCGACGGCAATGTCGGCAAACCCGTGACTGTCTGGGCCGTCCGTCACGACGACGACGTATACGTCCGATCCGTGAGGGGGCGCGATGCTCATTGGTTCCGCGGTACCCGGGAGCGCCACGAGGGGCGGATACAGGCCGGCGGAGTTCAACAGGACGTCACGTTCGTCGACGCGGGCCACGACCTCGACGATGAGGTCGATGCTGCCTACCGGGCCAAATACCGCCGATACGCCGGAAGCATCCTCAACAGCGTGCTGACTCCAGAGGCGCGCTCTACGACGATCAAGCTTGTGCCGCGCTGAGCGAAGGGGCCCACCAGCGGGGGCACCTGATTCGCACTGACTTATGGACACCTGGCAGCGGACGCGTCGCGGTCAGGACGGGCGCCTTGCCTTCACCACCGGCTTCAGATCGCCCTTAAGCGCATCCTCATACGCGGCCCACAGCACCCCATACGCCGCCACCAAGCCTTCGGGGCGGGGCTGGCTCAGTGCCACTTCGAAACGCTTCGTATACGCATGGTCGCCCAGCTCATCTCGCAGCAAGGCCTGAGTCTGCGCCTCCCATTTCGACGCCGACGCGAGGTCCTTGCGCTTCTCAATCATCAGCCGGCCCCGGTTCATCATCTCCTCCAGGCGTGCGACGAAACCATGCCGGTCGAATCCCTTCGGCGCGCGGGGCGGGCCCTCGCGGCTCACCGTCTTCCATTGGACCGGGCGGCTGTATGACGGGGCCGCCGCGGACGGGCGCCATCCAACGGCTGCCCGCTGTCGGTCGTAGGCCGCACGCCTGGCGCTGTTGGTCAGAACGTCGTGCGCCAAGTTGATCAACTTCGCGTGCTCGAGCGCGTCCGGATGGTTGCCGCGGTCAGGGTGCCAGTACTTGAGCTGGCGCCGCCAGGCGGCGTGCAACTCTGTCTCGGTCGCGTCAGGCGGGACGCCAAGCACAAAGTAGTAGTCGGCTAAGGGACGGCGGTCGTCAGGCGAGGCCGCACCTCCTTCGTCTCACACGTAAAACCGGGCTGTGGAAGGGCAGTCTCGCACGGCGGGCAGGGCTTGTGGCAAGTCCCTCGCCAAGGGCGATTCTGACAAGCACCCAGTGCGCCAGCGCGGGCAGTTCAAGCTGGTGCCGCGGTTAGCTCGTTGAGCTTGCGCATCGTGTTCGCGCTGCGGCTGGTGATCTGCTTGTAGTAAGGCGTGCCGATGATCCTGTTCATGCGGCTCTTCGCAATGTCCTTGCGATCGACCTGCCAGATCACAGCCCCAGGCGCGTACCGGACGTTGTCGACCCCTGGCCTGACCGGCAGCAGCTGGAGGATCTTGCGGTCGTCCAGCTCCTTCCACAACAGAAGGACGTAGGTGCGCATGGTCTTGTCGTCGACCCAGTTGCGCGGGATCGCGTCGACCAGCTTCTTCAGGCCCTTGTGATCCATGACCAGCACGTTGATCCGCATGCTGGTGCGCTCTTCGAGCGCCTTCTCGATCCGGGCTCCCAGCTTGTTGGTGTCCGACGACCGGGTCGAGAAGATGACGTTGCCTGAGTTGATATAGGTCCGCACCCCTGACAGGCCGATGTCGACGAGGGCCCCCTTGATGACCGCCATCGAGACGATGGTCTTCCCTCCCACGTTGATGCCCCTCAGAAACGCGACGTAGACCATCGAGCCGTCAGTTTGACCACTGCACGATGACAAACCAGATGATTGCTGGGCCTGAGCCATGATTGGTGACCACGACGACGTCCTGACCGACCCAGTTCACGGCTGGACCTGGAGCTTCGGCATGGACGATGACCCGGTGGAACCGAGCTCCGTGCTTCTGCCGGGACGAGTCGATGGTCCCGCATCAAGCAGGGATGGATGCAGCGCGGTCGGACAATTTGCCTCTCCGTCAGCAGCGGCAACCGCGGCCGACGCCCTCGAGGGGATATGTGTCGCGGAAACCGTCATCCTCCCGGGTCAGCCCTACCCTTGGGATGACGGAGCGGACCGAGATACCGTGCCCGGCGTCATAGATCGGCTGACGGCCGCCGGCGCCCGCGATGCTTGCACATCGCCACAGGATTTCCTGCCCTTGTTCGCTGGCTGGACGAGAGCGGTGTGAAGAGCGCCACCTATTCCGTCTACAACCGGATGCGGCCTTAACCAGAGCCTCTCCGACTCAACCGCTGTCGGTACATGTCCGCGTCGGCGAGAGTCTCCTTGTTCGCCTAGCGCGCTGCCGTCAAGACCTCCCTCGTCACCGGCGTCGCTTCTTGAGCTGATGTTTCGGGAGCTGTGACTGGGGCTTGAATCAGCTTCACTGCCGATAGCGCAACGGCAAAGAGCATTGTGTAGATGCTCACGATCGCAACTGATTCGGCGATGCTTCTGGTCTGCCAGACCACCCCGGCTGCGTCGGTGGCCTGCGCATTGCTGCCGCCGATCACGAACGTAAGAACGGGCGTCAGGCCCATCACCGCGTACGTCAAGAGCGCCTGTGCGTAGTGAGACCGCGGGAAAGTCTCGGCCGTCTCGTTGCCAGGGCGAAATCTGACAAACAGTGCGAACAGCTGGAGGAAGAGGTACACCGTGAAAAACCAGCCCAGGTAGTTCGTCAGCGGCACGCCGAAGTACCCTCCGCCCTGCTCCCAGATCCACTGGTGCTCGATCGTTGAAGCCCTCGGATCGAAAGTGAGATCCCACATGACCATGACGAAGGCAGCGATGAACGGAACGGCAAAAGTCATGAAAACGCTGGACCGGCGGCGGACTTCTCCAACGAGAACGTTCCCGATCACCCATGCGAAATAGCCATTTGCGAAATAGGCAGGACCGATCAGCAACGGCACCAAGAACAGCTTCGGCCCGAGCGCATCGGTGTAGTGGTAGTGACCGAAGGGAAAGCCGGTAAGGATGCTCGCGTTTTCCAGGATGTTGCTTACCACGAGACAGATGACGACGAATGCGACGATGCCGTTCCAGCCGTAGCGGACGGCTCCATGAATGAGCGCGAACGCAACCGAGATCGATAGCACAACGGCAATCGGGATGCCGAGCCCGAATGAGATGTTCGCAACCAGAGTGAGGGCGTAGGCTGCAGCGAGAACCCAGAGGATCGCGGTAATCAGCCCCTTGTTTCTCTTAGTCATTTTCGACCGCCTCCAGCGCGACGTTTTCTTTGGTCCGTGTCCCTTCGGTGATCCCGACGCTGCGGCGGCTGAAGTGACCGCTGGTGGCCGCCTGGACCATCCACTCCGCCACGTCGGCGCGCGAGATCCTGTCTGAAATCCGCCGCTTCGCCCCCTCGGGAAGTACCTCCACAGAACCGCTGACGGGGCCGTCCTTGAGCACGCTCGCGTAGATGATCGTCCAATCGAGGTCGCTCTGCCTGAGCAGTTGCTCGCCGGCGCTCTTGTCCTTGATGGCGGAGCCCATGGCGACCCCCGTGAGCAGCCGAGGCACCGCGCCGAGACGATCGCGTTCGACGAAAACAGAGGAGAGGACGACCACCCGCCTGACTCCTGTCTTGTGCGCAGCTTCGACCATCGCCCCGGTTGAGTCGGCGATCACCGACCCGCCGCCGCCCAGGGTACTGAGTAACGCGTCGGCACTTGCCAGCGCTCGCGCGACGTCTGCAGCATCAGTGGCTCTGCCAGTGACCACGCGAAGCTTGGAGTTGCGAATCGTCAGCTTCTCGGGCGAACGGACCAGCGCGGTGACGGTGTGGCCGGCGGCGAGCGCCTGCTCGACCACGAGGCGGCCGGTGCGGCCGGTGGCTCCAAGGATTGACAGCTTCATCGACTTTCTCCAGATCTCAATTTCTTGAAGTTGAAGCTTCAAGTTGCTAGTCTGAATGAGTTGAAGCGTCAACTTATTCCAACCACCAAGCCAGCCAGGTGGCTGAACAACCACGAATGGAGCGCATGGCTCCACCTGTTGGCCACATTCACCTTGCTGCCTGCGGCGATTGATTCCCAGCTGCAGCGAGAAGCCGGGATGAGTCATTTCGAGTTTGGCGTCATGGCGGCGCTATCCCGGCAGCCGGGTCGGCGCCTTCAGCTCAAATACCTGGCTGTGGTCGCCAACGGCTCGTTATCCCGGCTATCCCATGTGATCTCGCGACTCGAGCGGCAGGGTTGGGTGCGCCGAGTCAGCGGGGCCAAGGCCCGCGCGACAAACGCCGAATTGACGGACGAGGGATATAGGAAGCTGATGGAGGCGGGCCCGATTCACTTCGCGGAGGTTCGCCGGCTCGTATTCGACGTGCTGACGCCGGAGCAGGTGAAAGAGCTCAGACGAGTCACCAGCCGAATCAATGCCGGTCTGATTCCCGACACGAATCTAGGACCGCTGGCGCGCCGGACCCGAGCAAGCGCGCTGCGCCAGTCGAGCTAGCGTTCGTTACCGGAGGTTCGCTATGTACTTTTGTTCAGCCAGGCTCATTTCCCTCATGGCCGGGGAGTGTCGCGTAGGTACCGAAGTAGCTGTAGCGCAGCAGCCGAAGGTCTGTCGCGCGGGAGCCGAAGGCGTTTTGTCGCCTAGGACCCGAACTTGCACAACATATTGGTGCTCGCGCAGGGAGTCGAACCCTGAACCTTGGGATTAAGAGGAGATTGACCCTCATTGCCAGGAAGCGTCAGGACGTGTCAGGGCGTGCCACACGTATTCGCCGGTCTGACGCGTTTGTGCCACAGAGCGTCCTGCCGTGCCACAGACTGCCCCGGCTAAGCTGTCAAATA
>VBFD01000099.1:0-7652 GCA_005883585.1 Chloroflexota bacterium | reverse complement strand
GGACACCTTCCTCGCCTTCCAGTCATCCTCCGCCGGGGGCGGAGTCTGGTCTCGTACGGAAACCGCGCTCTACTTTTCGGTGTGGAACCCACAGCCACCGGCACCGAGCGGCGAACTGGACAGCCTCGATGCAGGGGGCCGCCAACAGATGGTTGCCCGCTTCGCGAATGGAATCGCTTGGCCCCGATTGACGCCTGATGACGCGGGCATCATCTACGACACATACGACGCAGGTGGCCAGCCGCACATCTGGCGTTTCGACCTTGCCACGCACACTGCGACGCAGCTCTCCGAGGCGACGGGCTCGATCCCGGTTTTCGTCAATCCGAATGTCATCTGGTTCGACGAGGAACAGCCGTGCCGGTGTGGCCCTGGCGGCTCGAGCGCCCCCGATGGTGTGACCCTCTCACACGACATGAGCACGGGCCGAGACGCCACAGTGGACACAACCTTGATCGTGCCAGGCATCGGAGGCCCAGCGCTGCCACAGACGAGCACGCGCTATTTGCTGGATGTGTGGTTAGCGCCGTTCTGAAGTCAGGCGTCGTGCGCCTACAGGCGAACTATTTGCACGGCGCTGAAGTTGGTGAAGTCCTTGTCCTGGGTCCAGACCTCACCACCATGTGTCAGCGCAGTCGCGGCAATCCAGGTGTCATGAATGCGTGGCTTCCGACCTGCGTGGAGCTCTGAAGCGGCCAGCCGCGCGTAACTGGATGCAACGCGGTCATCGGCTGGAAGGCCCGAGGTTTGCTCTCGGACCCGGGTCAGCGTAGCGAGTCGCATGGCCCGGGCCTCACTTTCCTTGGCCATCAGGACGCCCAGCTCCAATTCGGCCAGTGTCACCACCGAGACCCCGACCTGGTCGGGCAGGGACCTCGCGAGCTTGCGTCCTTGCTCGATCGCGACGAAGATCGACGTGTCCAGAATCGCGGGCCCGCTCACCTCGGCTCGACAAGCTGCTTCCGAATGGGAGCGAGGTCGCGCAGCAGCTTCGCGTCGGCCGGCGCCTCTCGCAGTACGCGCTCAATCGACGGTCCGGTGGCCCACATTGGTCGAGCTAGGGGAATCAGTTCGGCCACAGGGCGCCGATTCACGCTGACGCGCAGCCGCTCTCCAGCCTCAACCCGACGCAAGACCTCGGCCGTGTGATTGCGCAAGTCACGTGAGGATACATTCGCCACGACACGACTGTATCACAACTGCTACAGCAGGCGCGCTGGAACCGAGCCGTGTGAAGGTGCCCGCTCAACATGTCTTGCGCGCGCTGCGCGACCCAGATGGGCGACTCGGCGGTCATTGCTAGAGTTGGGCGCGGAGCGGTCGCCTAGTTCGGTCGAGGGCGCGGCACTGGAAATGCCGTAGGCCCGCAAGGGCCTCGAGAGTTCAAATCTCTCCCGCTCCGCCATCATCTTCGAGGCGCGGGCGCGCCGTTACGGGCGCTTCCCCTTCGAGTCCGGGAGCCGGAGCACGTTCACCCCTGTGCGCTTTGCGACGGAGGCCAGAGGGGGATCGGCGGTTGCGAGCGTCGCGCCCAGGACGGAGCTAGCTGCGAGCGCCACGCAGTCGCCGAGCGAGATCGGGGCGCTCCGCCGATCGTAGTGGCGGGCTCTGAGTCGACCGGCCAGTCTTCCGATTGACTCGTCGACTGGAATGACGCGGAGCCCGCCGGCCACCAACGACGCCAGGCTCGTATCAACGTCCTGTTGAGACCTTCGGGCCGGCCGAATGAGCTGATCGATGACCTCGGCCAAGTTGACGGCCGTGATGCCGGCGCTTCCCTTGCGAAGCTCCGCTTCGACTTCGGAAGCCGCCGGCTCGCCAGCCAAAGCGGCGATCAAAGCGTATGCGTCGAATAATGTGGTCAGGCGCCGGCGCGCCGCGGACGCGCCTCCTTCAACTCTTCTGCCCTCGCACGCGCTCGAAGGCGTTCGGCGGTCAGGCCGGCAGGCAACCGCAAAGAACCGATAGCCGCGGCGATGGGATCGGGTGGGAGTGGACGCAGCACCAACTTGTCGCCGCCCGAGTCCTCGATCAGGATGTTGTCGGTCGCCCATCGTCGACGCACAGCGGCGGGAATGGAGATCTGGCCGCCGCGACTAATGCGAGTCCGCGACTTCATGAGAGCATCTTATCTCATGAGGCACCTATGCCCCAAGAGGATCGAGCCTTGCAGCTGGCCGTAGAGGCACAGCACTCTACGAGACCCCGCCGCCGGCGCTAGTTGCAACACTGAGCTATCCAACCGAGCCTTTGACTCTGGGCGCAAACTTGGCGCATTGATTCCCAGCACCCGCTATGCGCGCAGCGGCGACGTCAACATCGCATACCAGGTCGTAGGCAGCGGGCCCATCGATCTTGTCTACGCGCCGGGCTGGGTCAGCCACGTCGAGGCGATGTGGGAGGAGCCGACACATGACGCGTTCCTGCGCCGCCTGGCCTCGTTCAGCCGGTTGATCCTGTTCGACAAGCGTGGTACTGGGCTTTCGGACCGAGTCAGCGTCGACCAATTGCCGGCGCTCGAGGACCGAATGGACGATGTCCGTGCCGTCATGGATGCGGTGGGCTCAAAGCAAGCTGCGTTGCTCGGCGTGTCCGAGGCAGGCGTCATGTGCGCACTCTTCGCGGCTACTTATCCCGACCGAACCACCGCGCTCATTCTCTATGGCACGTATCCGCGGCGACTTTGGGCTCCGGACTACCCGTGGGGGCCCACGGACAGTCAGCGGGATCAGTACATCGCTGATGCCGAGCGCGCATGGGGCGGGCCCGCGCAGCTGGACATCCTCGCTCCAAGTGCTGCAGGCGATGAGCGATTCAAGGAGTGGTTCGGGCGCTATCTGCGCACTTCAGCAAGTCCAGGCGCGGCCGTGGCTCTGCTCAGAATGAACAGCCAGCTCGACATCCGTCCCATCCTGCCGAGCATCCGGGTGCCGACCCTGATCATGCATCGGACCGGAGACCTCGACATCGACGTCGGCGGCAGCCGCTACATGGCCGATCAAATACCGGGCGCGAAGTTTGTCGAGCTTTCAGGCCGCGACCATCTCTGGTTCGTCGGAGACTCCAACGCGATTCTCGGCGAGATAGAGGAGTTCCTTACGGGCGTCCGGCATGCAGAGACATTCGACCGAGTCCTGGCGACGGTCATGTTCACTGACATCGCGAACTCGACGGTTCACGCCGGTCAGCTCGGCGACAGCCGCTGGCGTTCATTGCTCGAGACACACAACGGCCTGGTCCGCCGCAATCTGCAGCTTTATCGTGGCGATGAGATCGACTCGGCAGGCGATGGGTTCCTGGCGAGATTCGATGGTCCAGCGCGCGCAGTTCGATGCGGCGTGGCTATCGTCGACGGCGCTTCGCGGCTCGGCCTTGGCGTTCGGGTTGGCATACATACCGGTGAGTGCGAGATGGTCGACGGCAAGCTGCGCGGCGTCGCCATCCATATGGGCGCGCGTGTGATGGCTGCCGCCGAGGAAGGCGAAGTCATGGTCTCGAGCACCGTCCGCGATCTGGTGGCCGGATCAGGACTCGAGTTTGACGATCGAGGTCGGCAGGACCTGAAGGGAATCGGCCCGGTCCATCTCTATGCCGTGCGTCGCGGCGAGCGCTAGTCAGTGGTTGCAGGCGAAGGTGCCTGTGACCTCTAGAGGCGCAACACCGGTCGATGAAGGGGCGGGGCGATCCGGGCGCGTGGGCCCGACGTTGAATTTGCCATCGATACGCCCTCGGGCCACGCCGTGCGATGAAGAAACGGTGACCGTGCCGGATCCAGGGGTGTAACCATCCTCGTAGGGATCGCGAGGCGTAATCATCACGACCGCGGCCGTGAGCGCGCCGCCACTAGAGGGGCCTGACCCGGGAGGTCCGGGAAGGAAGACTCCCGGATTGATCTGGAGCGTTTGCTCAGTTGCTTCCGCCGGGAGCGGCGCATCGAAGCTCAAAGAGAGGATGTAGCGCCGAGACGAGCTTCGCAGCTGATTGCCGAGCCCGAACCGCGACGCGCTAAACGTCTGTCCGTTCCCACTTCCGCTGACGGTTCCATTGGGGCAGCTCGGGCGGTCGTGCGTACACGCTTGCACCGCATGCCCGTCGACGAATACAAGGTGGATGTTGACCGAGTCTGAGGAGCTGCAAGGGCCGCTTCCCGTGGGTGGAGGCCCGGGTGCGTCGATGTTGTCGATCACCTGCCAGGCGATCCAGCCGAGTCCGGCAATGATGACCAGCGCCACCGCGATCGCAGCGGCAACCCAAAGCCATATCTGCCGCCGGCGACTTGACGTCGCTGACTGAATCATCCGAGTCCACCATAGAGGCGCCGGCATGACACGACGTCAGTGGGAGTACTGATTCTTTAGCGACGCGTGGCCGGGGGCATGTGACCGGCGATTTGATCCAGCAAGGTCCCACGTCAACTTTCTGAACGTGCTGGAACCCGAGCACGGCGTAGTCGACTCTGATGTACTCGACGGCCGTGTATTGGCCGCTGCTGTGGTATTCGCAGTTGCTCATGAGTATGTGCGCGGCGACCGCCCCCTTAACCGCATCTTGATGGTATGATGCGAAGATGCCGAGAGTCCGGACGACCCTGACGCTCGACGCCGACCTGATGCGAATGGTCAAAGTTCGCGCCGCCCGCCAAGGAAAGGGCGACAGCGAGGTGATCGAGGAATCACTGCGCCGCGACCTCGGGCTCGAAGTTCTCGATCGACTCTGGTCGAAGAACCGCATGAGCGAGGAAGATGCCCTGCAGCTCGGAAGAGAGGCACAGCACTCGACGAGGACCCGCCGCCGCCGATAGGTGAGGGCCGTTCTCGACGTCAACGTCTTGATCGCCTCCTTATTGGCTCCGGACGGCGCGTCGGCCAATTTGATGCTGCGATGGCTTGGCGGCGCGTTCGAGTTGATCATCTCCGACAAGGTCGTCGCGGAACTGAAACGTGCTTTGTCATATCCCAAGGTACTGAAAGGCGTGTCCGCAGCTGAGGCCCTCGCGTTTGTCGATATTCTCCAGGCGGTCGCGACGAGGATGCCGGATCCTCCGGAAGCGCCGCGACGGTCCAGAGACGTAGGCGACGACTACCTACTTGCGCTTGCGTCAAGCAACTCTGCGATTGTCGTAACCGGCGATCAAGACTTGCTCGAGCTCAGCGATGAGTTTCCGATCTACTCGCCAGCCGCATTCCTGGGCATGCTCGAGCGGTAAGGTCCGCGGGAACGGCGCGGCTCGGTGCCGCGCCGTCGCAAACACAAACTCAGCCGCGGAACGTGCAGGACGGCGCCGCCACGCCTTGGGCGTGGATGCGGTTGTCGGACGAACCGAGACCTCCTACGCCGGTGAACGAACCGGTGAATCCCGTCAGCGAGATCGTCGAAGTGCCGCCGTTGTTGATCACCTGCATCCCGCTCGTCTCCATGCGGTATGAGCCGCAGGCGAACTGACCGTCACCCGAAGTCGTCGCGATCGGACCAGTTCCCACCCAGGTGACATCCAGCTGCACAGACGGCACCCACAGTGAATTGGATGCACCCTGACAGGCTGGGCTCTGCGCGGTAAGAGTCGTGTGGAGCGCGGCAGTCGATAGGTCGCTGCTGATGGTGAAATCGGCCGGGTTGATACGGAAGCAGCCACCGCCGTTCACCGTCAATCCGCTTATGAAGAACGACACGTCCGTCTCGCTGGTCGATGTCGGCGCGCCCGGCGACGGCATGGACGTACCTCCATCGACGAAGGCGCTCAGAAACATCTGAGGCTGCGATGGGTCCGAAGAGAAGAGATCCGCGTTCGCTTCGACGCGGGTAATTTCGTAGTTGCCCGCGGGCGACAGCTCACGTCCCGCGCCCTTGCCTCCGATTCCACCGCCGCAGTTGTTCGTAGGCACCGCACCCTGGGCGTGGACCATCTGATCGCGAATCCCCATGAAGGCAAATGCAGACGTGAAGGATCCGGTCAGAGCCTTCTGGATGCTGGCGGTTGCGCTGGCGTTGTTGCTGCTATCTGAAGTCTGGGTCTCCAGCGAGTAGCCGGCACAGCCGAACTGGCTCACGTTGTGGCTGTTCTCGATCGGACCCAGGCCGGTCCACGTCACGTCGAACGTGAGCGGCAGCGGTATGGAAACCCCGCCGCATGACGGATTGCTGTCGGTGATCGTCGTATGCAATGAGGCCGTCTGAAGGTCTGAGCTCACGGTGAAGTCGGCGGGGTTGGTCAGGAACACGCACCCGTTGCCGCTGACATCCTGGACGTTGGAGATGTTGAAACTCAACATCACGTCGTCGGTTGTGGTTGTCGGACCGCCCAGCGGCCTCGAAACACCTGGACCGCCCGACACGAAAATGCCGATGTTCGGCTGCGACGGATCACTGGAAAGGTTGAACGACGCCCGCATGGTCGTCGCGTCGTAGTTGCCGGCGGGCGGGTATCCACCGCCGCCCCTCCCCGCCAGCACAGGCGAAACGGCCAAGGCAAAGCTGCCGGCGACGATGAGAGTGACGATCAGAGCCAGGCGGCGAATGGCAACCATGCGATTACCTCCACCCCCCAGCGGACAGGTCACGCATATTCAGCAACTCTTAACTGTAAACAGGGGTGTGTTTTTGCCCGCGGAACGCCAACGGGGATGATTTTGAAGCAGACATACTTGGGCCGATGGAACAGCGGATAAGCCTCGTGACCCTCGGCGTCCGCGACCTCGCGCGCTCCAAATCCTTCTACGAAGCACTCGGCTGGCGCGGCGCACAGCAGCCTGACGATGACATCGCCTTCTTCCAGGCCGGCGGAATGGTCTTCGGCTTGTGGACGGCGCTGGGCGGTCACGGGGCGCCAGGGATCGAGCTCGCGTACAACGTGCGCTCACCGGAAGACGTCGATGCGTTACTGGCGGCGGCCGAAAGGGCCGGCGCCACGATCGTCCGTCCGGCCGCTAGTGCCGAGTGGGGTGGCTACTCCGGCGCCTTCGCCGACCCCGAGGGATATGTGTGGGAGGTCGCCCACAACCCCGACTGGAGGCTGGCCGATGACGGCGAGGTCAGCCTCCCCTAAACGGGAGGGACCGCCGCCGTGGCGACGGCAGCGGTCCCAGGTGTGATTTGCGCTCAGGCCTTCGTCGTCGCCTGCGCTGTGACTGCACTCAGCTCTACGACAGCGGTCTCGAAGATCTCGACCTGCACATCTGACGGTCCGGCGCCGGCGATCTTGGCGGCCTCGGCCCGAGGCCCTGCGATCTTGCTCTCGCTGGCGTCAAGGTCCTGCACGACAGCGGCATCCAGCTTTTCCTGATCGCCATTGACCGTCACCGCGCGTACCATCGACCCCGCCTTTGGCGCCGCCGCGCGATCCATGATCATCAGCTCACCGCGCTCGACGTTGATCACCGCGGTCCCGGGCACGTCCTTTGCCGACTGCGCGCGGGTCTGGTTGCCCATCTGTTCGCTAGCCGCCATCGCTTTGGCCGACTCCCAGTAGGTGATTCCTAGGCCGGCACCGGTCTGTCGGTTGGTCAAGAGCACGGCGCCCTGGTTGCCGGGCGTCTTGCGAACACCGGGAAGGATCTTCGTTTCGAAGTTCTGGATCGCCTCCTGCACTTTGTCCGGCGGTGATTGCACTCGGGTTACGCGAATAAACATCGCTGTACCCCCCTTTGGAGAGAACC
>VBFD01000098.1:0-9112 GCA_005883585.1 Chloroflexota bacterium | reverse complement strand
ACAGTTTGCCGAGTATGTCGGCGTGCTCCGGGAAGCGCTCGCCGAGCTCGGCGATGGTGCGCTTGCGCAGGTCGTCGAGGGCGCCTTCGCGGGCAGACTTGTCCTGGATGTACGCAGCCTGGTCGAGCCTGAGGGCCAGGTACTCGCTGACGACCTCCACGATCTGGGCCGGGTACTGGGGCGGGGTGAACTCTCGCTTGGGCTTGCCGACCTCGCGCTGCAGCTCCAGCTGACCCGCACACACCTGCTTGATCGCGTCGTGGGCCATCTCGAGCGCGTCCTGGACGACCTGCTCGCTGACGCCCTTGGCCCCGGCTTCGACCATCAGAATCGCGTCGGCGGTCCCGGCCACGACGAGGTCGAGCTCCGACTCGTTGATACGCGACATCGGCGGGTTGACAACCAGATGACCGTCGAGATGTCCCATGCGCACGGCGCCAACCGGGCCCCCGAACGGGATGTCTGAGATCACCAGCGCGGTCGAGGCGCCGTTGATGCTCAGGATCGTCGGGTCGTTCTCCTGGTCGACCGACAGCACGGTGGAGACCACCTGCACGTCGAGGCGGAACCCGTCCGGGAACAGCGGCCGCAGCGGCCGGTCGGTCAGCCGCGACGCGATGATGGCGGCTTCGCTGGGCCGGCCCTCGCGGCGCATGAACGCGCCCGGGATCTTGCCCGCCGCGTACAGCTTTTCCTCGTAATCGCACGTGAGCGGGAAGAAGTCGATGCCCTCGCGGGGCTCCTTCGACATCACCGCTGTGCTCAGCACCACGCTGTCGCCCTGGCGGATCACCACCGCTCCGTTTGCCTGTTCGGCTACCCGGCCGGCCTCGATCGAAAGTCGCTTGTCGGCGACCTCTACGTTTTTCGTGACTATTGCCACGTGACAACCTCCATTTGGGAGGGCACATGTATTAGTCGCGTCTCTTGGGCCAGATTCCTAGCAGCTACCGTCAAAACCAGGTCTTGATGAGAGCTTCTAAGAGCTGACCCCGCGCGACCGGGGGCCCTCCCGATTGAATTACTGCCGGCTATCTCCTGAGCCCGAGCTTGCCGACGAGCGTTCGGTAGCGCTCCACGTCAGTGTCCCTCAGGTAGTTCAGCAGACGCCGTTGCTTGCCAACAAGGAGGAGTAGGCCGCGGCGCGAGTGGTGGTCCTTGGCGTGCGTCTTCAGGTGCTCCGTCAGCTCCCGGATGCGCGCCGTCGAGAGCGCGATCTGGACCTCGGGAGAGCCCGTGTCCTTCTCGCCTCGCCTGTACTCGGCGATCAAATTGCTCTTGACTGCTGTCTCTTCTGCCAAACCGAAGGCGAATTATACCGGCTCTTTGACGATCGCCTGTTTCACACCATTTCCACGGACCCGTCAGACCGCGGATTCGCACCCGCTAGCCAGGCGCCTGGTCCGTCGATAGTCCACGTGACCGAGGCACCTGTCCAGCGGGTCAGGCCGCTGACTTTGCCAACGAAGGTGAGCTCACCGGTTTCAACCAGCCGGCTACCTGCACCGCACCGTAGCGGTTGGTGAGGAAGCGGACAGAATCGCGATCGGCCACCGTAACGACTATGAATAGCGAATCACCACACGGCCCGAATTCGAGCAGTTGGATGCCCTGTGCCTTGAGCAGCGCTTCGTCGGATATCACCCTCTGCATCAATGGCGGCGACGCAACCTGCGCTGGCTGGGACGGGCATTGCCCTTGCGGCATGGACGTCGCGTCGGCGATCGGAGCCGTGTCTGGCGGTCTAGTCAGAGTTAGCGCGCGGCCATCCCACGTCCCAACGAGATGGAGCATTGAAGTGGCGAGAACGCCGTTTCGGTATCGAGTGACGCCGTGCATCGTTGTTAGATCCAGGGCGTGCAAGTCTGGACCGCCGCATCCAATCGGTGGATCCGGGAGCTGCATGAACGCGCACGCACGTGGCGGCTCACCTGGCTTTTGCATCACGATCGATGTCACCGTGTAGAGCGTGGAAAACCCTGGCCCAACGCGACTCTGGCTCGCCGAACCGGAGCATGCCGCCCCAGCCATTGTCGCCAAAGCCATCAAACAGACGCCGAGCCGGACCGCCATGCCTTCGCTGCCCCGATCGTACTCTGGGCACCGAGCCGTTGGATACGTCCGACGATCAGTGGCAGTCGAATGGAACAAAGTCAAGCCCGGGTTAAGCCCGGCCTCAAATGCAACGCAGACGGCGCGTCAGGACACGAACTCGACGGACCCGTCAGACCGCGGATCCGCGCCGGCTCGCCAGGCGCCTGGCCCGTCGATAACGATCGCGTGGGCGTGGCCGAGACTGTGATGCCCCGGGGGCATCAGCTCGATGTGGAGCCCCGAGTGGTTGATATCTCGAACGTCAGGGTCGTCTGCCTCGACAGAGATGACCTCTCCACCTGCTTGCACTCTGATTCGGGGCCTCGCCACAGCCTCCGCTGGTTCCAGCCCGCGATCGACGATGTTGATGAGCACCTGCGTCTGGAGCTGCGGCTGGCCGTCGCCGCCCATCGACCCGTAGACGATCGCGGGCCGGCCATTGCGCGCGGCCATTGCAGGGATCAGCGTGTGCATGGTTCGCTTCTTCGGTTCCAGGCGATTGACGTGCTCGGGATCGAGCTTGAAGTACGCACCGCGGTTCTGCAGCAAAATGCCGGTGCCTTCGGCGACGATCCCTGAGCCGAATCCATAGGCGACGCTCTGGATGAGCGAGACGTAGTTGCCATGCTCGTCCGCCGTGCAAAGGTAGATCGTGTCGCCGCCCTCTCGAACATCGCTTGGCCCGCCCGCTGCGTGGCTCGCGTCGAGGAATGGCTCAAGAGGTGCGACCGAGAACTCTGGGTCGGTGATGTAGCGATCTCGCAGCGGATAGCACTCGTCGCGGATGCGCTTGAAGACGGTGACGAAGTCAACCCCCGGCTGCATTTGAGCTGGCGTGAGGCGATCCAGCCGGGCCAGCATCGCCAGCGCCGTCAAGCCCTGGGTCGGCGGGGGCAGCTCGAAGACGGTCAGGTCGCGGTACCGAACGCTCAGCGGTTCCACCCACTGAGAGCGATGGCCAGCGAGATCCTGTGCGGTGACGAATCCATCCCGCTTCTTGATGGCCGCGGCGATGGCGGCTGCGATCTCTCCCCGGTAGAACGTGCCGATTCCATTGCGACCGATGTCGTGCAGCACCGACGCGAGGTCTGGATTGCGAAGCAGCATGCCACCCTCCATGGGCGGATAGAGCTCGTGCGCGGCCGGCTCCTTCGCGAGCAACTCGGCGCCCTCCTTGAGGAACACGGACAGCCGTTCCGTGATCACGTAGCCGTCGCCCGCGAGCGCTGCTGCTGGCTCTAGCACCGCCGCCATGCCCAGCGTGCCGAATCGCTCGAGCAGCCGGCCCCATGCCTCGACGGTGCCCGGCACCGTCACGCTCAACACCCCTCGCTCGGGCATCGTCTCGTGGCCTCTCTCGCGGGCGGCCGCTATCGTCGCCAGCTCGCCTGAGCGCCCCGCGCCGATGATTCCGACCGGCGCGTCCGCATTGGCCGGCCAAACGATCGCCATCAGGTCACCGCCGACCGAGGTCATCTGCGGATAGACCACGCAGAGGACGGCGTCGGCGGCGATGGCGGCGTCGATGGCATTGCCACCGTCTCGCAGCACCTGGGCCCCGGCTTCGGACGCCAGCCGGTGCGGGGTGGCGATGACCCCCTTCGTCACAGCCGAATTATCGAGGGGTTATGAACTCGATCGCGCCGGGCTGGATCTCGAACAGCGCGGGCAGGAACCCAGGATCCTCGCCGTCGAGATCGATGCGCACGTCCTGCTCACAGTCGATGGAGATGCGCTTGCCGTACACGAGCTGGTATTTCGGGTTGTGCTCGTCGAGGTGGGCACCCCTGCTGATAGTGCCGAGCCCCTGGATGGTCTCGATCTTTCCGGCGTCGCCGACGAGGATCACGTCGAACACCCCATCTGTGGGCGAAGCGGTCGGCGCCATGCGCATCCCGCCGCCGAAATACTGGCAGTTCGCGATGACGACCTGCATCGCCTTGAGGTCGTGAGAGACACCATC
This sequence comes from Chloroflexota bacterium, assembly GCA_005883585.1. Lineage (GTDB taxonomy): Bacteria > Chloroflexota > Dormibacteria > Dormibacterales > Dormibacteraceae > UBA10449. The sequence goes on along the minus strand of VBFD01000098.1, from coordinate 5,055 downwards.
GACGACGACCTTCATCGGCTTGTTCTTCCAGGCGAGGAGCGACAGAAGGGACGCCACCTTGAACGTCGCCGGCCCGAGCCGCTTGGCGCCATGGTTGACGCGGTGCACGACCTCCCCGCCGAGGCCGGCGTCCGCGATGTTGATGAAGTGACGGACCCCCGTCCCGCCATCGGGAGTACGGAACGACACGCAGCCGGCATCGAGTCGCCGCGCGATTCCGGTCTGAAGGATCTGCACCGCCGCCTTCGGATCGAGCGGGATCTTCAGCGTCCTCCTGAAGTCGCCGCCCGTTCCGAGAGGCACCATCGCGAGTCGCGTGGTCGTCGGTATCGGTGCCCCGTTGTGGAAGAAGCCGTTGACGACCTCGTTGAGCGTGCCGTCGCCGCCCACCGCCACGACCACCGGCACCGACTGCCGGACCGCTCGCTCGGTGATCTCAGTTGCTTCCATCGGCCGGGTGGTCAGGGCCTGCTCATAGCTCAGCCCGCTCGACGGTAGCCAGCCAAGGATTGCCGACCACTCGCGAGCGGCGGCACCCGCGCCCGCGGCGGGGTTGACGATGAAGAGCACATCCGCCACCTAACGAGCCCCTCCGACGGCGCGCGGGTTCATGATCCCGGCGGGATCGATCGCTTCCTTGACCGACTTCCAAACGTGCATCCACCCTCCCATCTCATCGGCGACCCACCGAGTCCGGACCTGCCCGGTGCCATGGTGGTGACTGATGGTAGCCCCAAGCTCCAGTGCCGAAGTCATCGCGCCCTCCCAGGCTCCGTTGTAGGCCGAGCGAGCCTCATCCTCACTGTCCCGCGCGCCCGCGAACGAGAAATACGCACAGCAGCCCTGCTCGTAGGCGTGACTGAAATGGCATAACGCCAGGCCACCGACCGAAATTGCGTCCTTGACCTGGACATGGAGCTTGGGCAGCACCGTCCACGGTGCGGCGAGCTCGATCGTGTCGACGTACGAACCCGGCGGTTCGAGAAGCGACTTCAAGCGCTCCGCCGAGAGATCGAACCTGTGGCGCTGCCACCGCTCCCATGGCTCGTCGCCGAGCTCCGTCGCCCGGGCCGCGATGCTCTTGACGATGTCGGCTTCGGCGGCGGCGACGATGTTGCGGCCCGCGGTGGCGACCACGAGCAGGCAGCCGCCCAGCGGCAGGTCGTAGCCGTTGAACGCCGCATCCTCAGGGTCGTAGAGGCGCATGACGAGCGGGCGGATCCCCGACTGCATGACCGCTCGCATGGCTTCGAGACCCGAGGCGAGGTCGGCGAAACCGTATCCGCGCCCGATCACGGTCTCCGGCAATCGATGCACGCGCAAGACCGCGCCGATGACGACTCCGAGCGCGCCTTCAGACCCGAGCCATAGCTCATGGAGCGCGGGCCCCACAGCGGATCGCGGACCCGGGCGTGGCGCCGCGAAGGTTCCGTCCGGGAGCACGACCGCCAGGCTCATGACCATGTTCTCGATGCTGCCGTAGCGGCTCGACTCCTGGCCCGATGACCGCGTAGCGCACAGCCCTCCGACGGTCGTCCCCGCAAGGGAGCTCGGGAAGTGGCCGAGCGTGAGGCCAAGCTTGTTGAGGTGCTCCTCGAGAGCCATGCCGTTGACGCCGGACTCGCACCTGCAGGTGAGGTTGGTCTCGTCGACCTCGAGGATGCGATCGAATGCGCCCATGTCGATGACGAGCTCATCGGCTTCCGGCGCCAGGGCACCGCAAACACCGCTTCCTCCGCCGAGCGGCGTGACCGTGACTCGGTTCGCGGAAGCCCACCTGAGGATGGAGGCGACCTGCTCTCGGCCGGTGGGTCGAACTACCAGAACGCGTGGCGGGGCGCTGCCGGCGCGCTCTTCCATGATCGCCATCGACCACAGATCGCGCACCGGTCTCTCATCGAGGGCGGCGGCGCCCACGATTTTCTCGAGCTGTTCTCTCACTGGCCTGCTTTCGCGCTCCACCGTCCGGCAAGCCAGCCGGTGAGGATAGGCACCCCGAAACCGCAGGGGCCTGCGTAGTCATAGCCGCCGAGCACCGCCCCGACGGCGTAGAGATTTGAGTAAGGCGCCCGGCCTTCTTCGTCGAGCGGGTGCAGCTCGTTGTCGGTGCGGAGACCGCTACGAAGCTCTTGTGCCGAATCTATGTACTGAAGGTGCTGGAGCCGCGTACCCGCGGAGGCCACCGGCTCGCCATCGTGGAAGACCCCAAGGTTGAGCAGCGGTTCTTTCGGGGTTCGCCCGCCGTCGAGGCCGCCGCCGATGTGGCGTCCCGTGGCGAGAATGAAGGTGTCGCCGCGCAGCGTGCGGTCTCCGGCCCGCACCGAGGAGATCCGCCCTCGGGCCGAATCGACCGACTGCACCGTGCCCTTGACCGTTCCCAACCCGATCGCCTGCTGCAAGCGCCAGCCATGCGGCGACGGTGGCGTCGACAGCAGCTCGAACGATTCCTGAGGGAGGTTGGTGAAGCCGGGCGGATACGCAGCCGTTGCTGCTCGCGCCTTCGGCAGCACCGGCGCGCGGCGGCCGTAAAGGTCGGTCAGCGCGGCGGCCTGGGGGAGGTCGGGCATTGAGACTTCCTCAGCGAACGCCTGGATCCCATGCAGCTCCTCGAGCGCCTGCGCTGTGGCGGCGGCATCGTAATCGCCAACCTCGGCTATGCCGACGACGGCCACCCTCCTGCCGATGAGTGCCTCCAGCTCGCCGGGCGCCACGGTCGAGGGAACGAGGTTGCCGGGCCGGGCGAGGCCGTGGATGTCGGCATACAGGCCGCGGGTGCGCCATCGTCCCTCGACCTTCAAGCCGTCCTTCTCCAGGGCGAACAGAAGCGCTTGGACGGCGACGTCGAGCTCTGAGGCGAGACGCACCGCATCGAGCCCGAGGCGGGTGAACGGGTGATGCGGCTGCGTCTTCAGGATGGAGTCGAGGTCGTCGAGGACCTCCATCGCGCCCGCGTACAGAGCGGTGGCGCCAGGCGCGCGGGCGATCACCGTCACCTCAGCGCCTTCGCGGCGCGCGCCCAGCACGAACCGAAGCTCGAGGCGCTGCTGATATAGGTCGCCCTCGAAATCGAGCAGGAAGGCCTCGACGCGAAGCTGTGTGCCGCCGAACGTCGGCCGGTAGCCGACTGAAAGAGCCGCGACGAAATCGCCTTCCGGGGCCTTGACGCGGCCGGCGTAAGCGCCCAGCGCCGGGACCAGCTTGTTCGGCTCGATCGCGATGTTCGCGGTTGGGAAGCCGAGGGAGCGGCCGACCTTGTCACCGGCTTCGACGGGTCCCGACATCGAGTATTCGCGGCCCAGCAACCGGTTCGCCGTCTCCATGTCTCCCAGGTTGATGACACGTCTCACGTCGGAGCTGTGCAGAGCCCGTCCCTCGATCTCCAGCGGCGGCACGACGTCGACTTTGTGACCGTGGTCGCGCAGCCATGCCGCGCTCCCGGCGCGCGCGTGTCCGAAGGCAAAATCGAACCCGACCACCCAACGTCGTAGCTCCATCACGGCGGTGAGACTGTCGACGAATTCCTGCGGCGACATGGCCGACAGCGCACGGTCGAATCGCAGGACGATCGCGTGCTCGATCCCGCGCGATTCGATGAGCGCCAGCTTCTCCTGCAAGGTGGTGATCGACTGCGGGCAGTTGGCCGGATCGAGGACGCAGCGCGGGTGGGGCTCGAACGTGATCAAGGCCGGCTGCGCCTTTTCTTCGCGAGCCGCCTCAACGGCGGTTCGGATCACCTCGGCGTGGCCGAGGTGCACGCCGTCGAAGCTGCCCATGGTGACTACGACCGGGCCAATCGGGCTCGAGGGCAGCCCGAAATGTATTTTCAGCTGAGGACCTTTTCGGGCACGAAGGTGCGCCGCAGTGGATCGGTGTGCCCGAGCGCGACCAGGCGGCCGACCAGGTTGTGGGCGCGCACGGGGCCCGGTCCGGGCTCCGGCAGGACGCGCACCGCCCGCCCCTGCCGGACCATCGCCTCCTGCTCGACGTTGAGCTTTACGCGCTCCATGTCCGGCAGTATGACTTCGGCTGGAAGCAACCAGTCGCGAACGTCATCGGCTGTCGTTTGCGCTTCGATCGTCATCGCCTTCTCGACGGTCAAGGGACCGTAGGCCGTCCGCACGAGGCGGCCCAAATAGCCACCCACCCCCAACCGCTTGCCCAGGTCGCGCGCGATTGAGCGCAGGTAGGTTCCGCTCCCACAGCGGATCTCCACGCGTGCCACTGCCTTCCTACCTGGCGCGAAGTCGAGAACGCGCGCTTCGTAGACCTCGACCTCGCGTGCGGACGGTTTGGGATCATCGCCCTGGCGTGCGAGCCGGTATGAGCGCTGGCCGTCGATCTTGACCGCCGAGAAGGCGGGCGGTTCCTGGAGGATGCGGCCCGTGAAACGGGTCAGCGCATCGGTGATGTCGTCGATCGTCAATGCGCTCGGATCGGCGAACGGCTCAGGGTCGGCTTCAGCGTCGTCGGTCGCGGTCGTGAAGCCGAAATGAATGTCGGCGACATAGGTCTTCGGAAGCTGGTGGGCGAAATCGGCGAGGCGCGTCGCGGATTCGAAGAGTATGGGGAGGACACCGGTCGCCAGCGGATCGAGCGTGCCTCCGTGGCCCACGCGGTGCGCGCCCGTCAGGTGGCGAAGCCGCCGGACGACCTGGAAAGACGTTTCGCCAGCGGCCTTGTCGACGTTGAGGACGCCGGTTACGAAACCAGGATGCTCAGCGCTTCGATGAGGCGGCACCGATCGCCTCCTTGGACGCCGTCAGCACCAAACGCACCGCCTCTTCCATCGGCTTTTCGATCTCCGCCCCCGCCGCCCGGATGTGCCCACCGCCGCCGAAGGTCGCGCAGAGGGCCGCCGCATCCACGGCGCCGCGGCTGCGCACGCTGATCTTGGTCAGGTCGGATGACACCTCCTTGAAGAGGATCGCCAGCTCCAGCCCCGCGATGCTGTTGAGGGTGTCGATGATGCCTTCGGACTCCGCCATCACCGCTCCGGCTTCGCGCAGCATCCTGCGTGTGACCTTCGCCCACGCGAGCCGGCCCTGCAGCTCGATG
>VBFD01000097.1:0-9059 GCA_005883585.1 Chloroflexota bacterium | reverse complement strand
GTTACGGCGCGATCGCGGTAGCGGCGCTGGTGGTCCTGACCATTGCGGTGCTCGCCTACCGGTCGCTGCAACTGCCATACCAGGCGCCAACCGTCGGAAGCCCGCTCCCCGCCGCCGGCGGCTGCACGCCCGCTCCCTGTGCCGACCTGCGGGGGTACACGCTCTGGGTGTCCAATCTCGACGCCAAGCCAGACCTCGTCACGATGCAGGTCACGTTCCGCAACTCGAGCAACTCCACGCATGCCGCCCCTGAGGATCTGGTGCTGATCGACTCGCAGCGTCAAATGTTGCCCGCCGTGTTCGATGCCTCCGGCTGTACGAGCTGGTCACGCCACGAGTTCGGTCATGGCGCGACTTACGGGCCGGTGACCATGTGCTTTCGGGCCGCCTCCATCACGCCACCCCTCGTGCTGCGCTGGTCGCCGGACTTCGGCTTCGTCTGCTGCCAGACCGACATCAAGCTGACTTGATCCTCAGCGCCACGTCCGGTCGATCGGTGATCAGCACCGCGACCCGCGGATCGCGCATGAACGATTCGATGTCCGCCGGCTCATCAACGGTCCACACCCACGCCGGCATGTGGACGCGGGCGCAGTAGTCGAGAACCCGGAGGCGCGCGAGACGCTGGTGCACAGCCGCGAAGTCGGCGTGGCTCCGCTGTAGACGAGCACGCGGATAGAGCTCACTCAAACGCACCTGTAGGTAGCGCCACGGCGGGGCGCCGTCGAGGTCGTCTCCCAATGAAAGCCCGGTGCGCACGTTTGGAAACTGGTCCTTGATGACGCGGATTGGGGCGTCACCCGAAGTGAAGACGACCTCGCTGCGCGCGCAGCCCGACTGGATGAAGCGCACGATGTCGGCCTCGTAGCCTTCCTCCTTCACGTCGACGTGCAGCCCAACCTTTCCGTCGACCATGTCCATGACGTCATCCGCTTTCAGCAGCTCGTCTCCGAGCTCGCTCTCGAGCGCCGCGTATGACATGTCGCGCAGGACGCGGCCAGATGGGGTGCGATCGTCGTGGTAATTGACGAAGACGCCGTCAGTGGTGCGGCGGATGTCGATCTCGACAAAATCGACGCCCATGCCGATGGCACGGCTGTATCGCTCGCGTGCCGACAGGCCAGGAGTGCCGCATTCGCCGCGGTGTGCATCGATGAGAGGTCGCATCGTGGACTTGCAGCGACCAGCTTGATGCATCGACACGTAGTGTCCTGTCCCAGAAGCTCCTTGCATCTTCGCGGGACTAGGCGGCCGGGCGCCTGCGGCGCTGAAGCCGGCGTCGCCTTCTGCGCGCGCTCGGTCAGCAGCCCCGCACGACAATGCGGGGGCCCCAGCAGGTATGCGCTCCCTCGCGTGCTCGTCGGCTCCTTGGCTCCGGCCGCCGATTCCGCGAATATGCTGCGGACCTCTGGTACAGGACACTAGGGTGATGGCAGGGCTGCACCCGGTCGTGGTCATCACCGGCGCAACCGGCGCGATCGGCTCTGCGACAGCCGCGCTGCTCGCACGGCGGGGGGCGCGTCTCTTGCTGGTCGGCCGGGCCTCAGATCGCCTCGACGCAATCGTCGAACGGCTTGACAGCGACAACCGGGTGACTAGCGTCGAGGCAGATCTTTCGTCGCAAGCATCTGTGCGCATAGCGGCGCGCCAGATCTCGCGCGATGTGGCGCATGTGGACGCGCTCATCAATACGGCCGCGGTGTTCGCGTCCACATATGAGCAAACCAATGACGGCACCGAGCTCATGCTCGCCACCAATCACCTCGGACCTTTCCTACTGACCAATCTGCTGCGCGACCGGCTGGCGAGCAGCGGCCGGGTGATCACGGTAACGGCGCCGTCGTCGACCCACGTCGACATCGATCAGCTGATGTCAAAGGATCAGTTCCGTGCGTTGCGCACATTCGGTGCCACCAAGGCCGCCAACCTCATGTTCACGTTCGAGCTGGCGCGACGCGCCAAGAGATGGGACGTAGGCGCCTACGCGTACCACCCCGGTCTGGTCCGCTCAGAGCTGATGCGAGAAGCGCCGCGGCCCGTCCGCTTCGTGACCCGCCTGATTTCGAGGTCGCCGAATCGTGCCGGCGAAGACCTCGCGGAGCTGGCGACGTCGCCGGCATTCGGGAGCACGAGTGGCTGGTTCTTCAAAGGCGGCCGTCGCATAGATGCACCGAAGTCGACGCTGGACGTTGAAGCCCAACGCAATCTGTGGACCCGGTCCGCGGAGCTTGTTGAGCTGGGCGAATCAGGGTTCTAAACCTCCATGCCACGCTCTTCGGCCCTTCACAACGAGTTCACAACCTCGCCGAAGGATGAGAGGCATCAAACCTCTCGTGACAAAGGAGTAACGGCAATGAGACGCGGTTTCGGTCTTCTGTGGTTGGCGCTGACGACCATCTTCCTGGTCATCGTCGGCGTCGTGGCGTACCAGGTGGGCTGGTCGGACGGCGCCGCCACGCATGTGGCGGATGGAGCAGCGGCGGCGGTTCCGTATTACTACTACGGGCCGCACTTCTTCGGCTTCGGACTGTTCGGGTTCCTGTTCTTCCTGTTCCTGCTGTTCGTGATCTTCCGGATCGCGGCCTTCGGCCGTGGCTGGGGCTATCGCGGCGGCTGGGGCAAGGGAATGTACGGCCGTGGCTACGGTGGCGGCATCCCGCCCGCGATCGACGAGCGGATGCAGGAGTGGCACAAGCGCGCTCACGGCGAGCCCGCACCCGCACCACCGTCAGACACCAAGACCGTCTGACTTAAGGAACCAACAGCACCGGGGGCAACGAGTCCTCGGTGCTGTTCCGATCTCTACGATGGACCCGGTGACGACCATCCTGGTCGTGGACGACGAGCCACGCATCGTCCAGCTCGTCCGCGACTACCTCGTGCACGGTGGATTCAACGTGCTCGTTGCGTCTGACGGCCCCACCGCTCTTCGGACCGCACGCACCGGCCGTCCCGACCTCGTCATCCTCGACCTCGCGCTGCCTGAGCTCGACGGGCTGGACGTCACGCGAGCGCTCCGGCGCGATGGCGAGGTGCCGATCATCATGCTGACCGCGCGGACCGAGGAGTCGGACAAGCTCGTCGGCCTGGAGCTGGGCGCGGACGATTACATGACCAAGCCGTTCAGCCCCAAGGAGCTGGTCGCTCGAGTGCGGGCGGTGCTGAGGCGGGCGGAGGGCATGCGCCGGCCGTCGGACATGATCAGGATCGGCTCAGATGTCGAGCTCGACGCGGCGCGGATGGAGGTCAGAATCGCGGGTCGCCGTGTGGATCTCACGAAGACCGAGTTCCAGATCCTGTCGACCATGGCCAGGCAGCCAGGCCGGATCTTCACCCGATCGCAGCTGCTCGATGCGGTGAAAGGCGTTGCATTCGAGTCCTATGAGCGCGCAATCGACGCCCACATCAAGAACATCAGGCGAAAGATCGAGCCCCAACCAGGCCGGCCTCGGTACGTGCTGACCGTGTTCGGAGTCGGTTACCGTTTCGCCGAGCCACCCGATCGATGAGAACCGCATGGGGACCACCTCCCCGCCGCCGGCCGCCGTGGTGGCCGGAGAACCAACCGTGGCCGCCGGCCCGCCGGTGGGGGCGGCGCGGTCGCTTGCCCTTCTTCTGGCGGATGGGCTGTCTCATCCTTGGCGTGATCGGGCTGGTCGCAGCAATTGCCGCGATCGTCACTGCTTTGGCGGGCACGCTGCTGAGCTGGCTTTTGGGTCCGACCGCATTCCGCCCGGGAACGGCGCAGGTCGTACTCGTAATGACGGCCCTGCTGCTCGTGATATTCGCCGTGGTGGCACAGCGAGGTATCCGTCGCTTCTCGCAGCCGATGGACAACCTGATCGACGCCGCGGGAAAGATCGAGAAGGGTGACTACTCCGCTCGGTTGTCGGAGGAAGGCCCGGCAGAGCTGAGCTCCGTCGCGCGGGCGTTCAATGCGATGTCGGCTCGGCTCAAATCCAGCGACGAGCAGCGCCGCAGCTTCCTGGCGGACGTGGCCCATGAGCTGCGTACGCCGCTTTCGGTCATCCGCGGACAAGCGGAAGCAATCGCCGACGGTGTGTATCCGGGCGACGCCGAACACGTGACGCCGATCCTCGACGCGACCCGCTCGCTGGAGGTCCTCGTCGAAGACCTGCGCACGCTCGTGCTCACAGAAGCCGGCAGCCTGGTCCTCAACCGGGAGCATGTCGAGCCCGGCGCCCTGGTCCAGGACGTGCTCGCCTCGTTCGAGACGCAGAGCGAAGCGTTCGGCGTGAGCATGGCATCGGCGATCGCGGCCGCGGTGCCGAACGTCGACGTAGATCCGGCGCGACTCCGCAGCGCGCTCGCCAACGTGGTCTCGAACGCGATCCGGCACACGCCCTCGGGAGGGTCGATTCGTATCGACGTGCACCCCGCCGGCGAGAACGTGGAGATCACAGTGGCCGATACAGGCGAGGGAATCTCGCCCGAAATCCTCCCGCGTGTTTTTCAGCGCTTCGTCAAAGGCCCTGGATCTACAGGCTCAGGCCTTGGACTGGCGATCACGCACGACATCATCACCGCGCACGGGGGCACCATCGAGATTCAGAGCACGGTCGGGTCGGGCACCACGGTCCGCATCACCCTGCCGCCCGCGACGTGACAATGTAAAAATGCATTGCCCTGATCGGTTCCCCGTTCAAATCATCGCAAGGCGGCATTAGAGGTTAGAAGCACATGGGAATATTGATCTGGATCGTCGTCGGCGCCATCGCTGGGTTTGTGGCCAGCAAGGTGCTGACCGGCAGGGGCATGGGCCTGCTGTGGGACATCGTGGCCGGCATCCTGGGCGCGTTCCTGGGCGGTTGGCTTGCGGGTCTCGTCGGTATCTCGGTAAGTCCTGGCACGTTCACTATCGGCGGGCTCGTTTCCGCTTTCGTCGGGGCGGTCATCCTGCTGTTGGTGTTCCGAGCAGTGACCAGCCGCGGAAAGCTCACGCGTTAGAGACCCATCCTTTCCTAACCTCGCGGTCTACCCCTCGGGGCTATTTACTTCTAGACCCGTTTCTTTCTGAGCATTCGATTCGTCCCGGAGTGTTTGCGTTCGCTGACGATGCGGACGGCCGACGCACGGTCGCGGGCGCTGTCCGCCGGCTTGCGGGGCCGCCCCGGAGGGCGACGCGTACGCCCGAATGCTTTCAGGTCGTCCGGAAAAATGGCCCACACCATGCCCACCTTGATTCCGTACAGTCGCTGCCTGAGCAGCAACCGGCGAACGTAGGCCTCCGATGCGTTGAGCTCGGCTGCAGCCTCGGCGACGGAAAGTAGGCGAGGGCGCACGATCGCGAAATATTAGCACGCGCGCGCAACCATTTCGTGGTAAGCTGACGGCTGTCCTGGACTGAGTCGAGGGCGGTGTGGTCCTCGCGGTTGCCGGCCTCCATTGGCAGTAGCCTTCTTGGCCCTTCGCTTCGCGGTCACTCCTTAGGAGGAGACGCAATGCCTGAAGTCAAAGACACGACCGACCGTTTCGTAGCCGCGTTCAACGCCCACGACGAGCGTGCGCTGCTTGCTCTTCATGCCGATGACATCAAGTTCAACGCGCCGGGCGGCTTCAAGGCCACCAACGCCAAGGACGCCACCGCGTTCGCGATGACATGGTTGAACGCATTCCCGAACGGCAAGATGACGGTCCGCACCGAAATCACGAGCGGCCCCTGGGTCGTCCAGGAAGTCGCGATGGAGGGAACCCACACGGCTCCCCTACAGAGCCCGAACGGCCCCATTCCCGCGACCCACAAGAAAGTGGTCGGCTACGGGGTCCAGCTCCTTCGCGTAGAGAACGGAAAGATCGCTGAGGCTCGTATCTACTTCGACCAGCTCGACCAGATGAGCCAGCTCGGCCTCATCCCCGCGCCGGCCGCCGCATAGCGCCCGATGTTTCTACGCCCGGCCCCGCCACGGGGCCGGGTCTTTTTGTGCCTCCCGAGAGGCTATTGCTCTTCTGTCAATTCCGCGGGTGGAGTTACGTGTGGACCCCTGTGCCTGGCTCGTCTCGCCACCAGCCGGAGCTGAAGAATCCTGAATCCTCCGAATGCCAGAACGACAACCGCCCCGAGGACCATTGCGAAAAGAAGCGCCACCGCAAGAGGAAGGTGGCCCTGAAAGATCAGAAAGTTCACCTCGGCGCTCTGTTGGTTTTGAAGGATGAAAACGAGGATCACGACCAGGACAACGACGCCGATGACAAGCGCCGTCCAGGCTCCACTGAGGCGAGTTTTTCGCTCGCCCGGGTACGCTTTTTCGGCTTCTGTGGCCTGGTTGGCGGGTCCATCAACCATGTGCGGAAATCCTACTCTCGCCTTTACCGGTCCGAATCAGCTGGCGCGATCGTCGTCAATACCGTCGCCGAGGCGGCAGCCGGCATCCGGTTGTCGTAAGTGACTACGCGGCCGACTCAGTCGCTGAATCTCTGTCGTCGGAACGTGAGGATGCCAACCAAGGCACCCACCAATGCGCCTGCTAAGGCCATGGCGGCGACCATGCGTATACGGACGGCCCGAGACGATCGAGGGCGCGGCGCATCCTCCGCAACTCCCCACACCCACGGCCGCACCTCTTTCATACGCGCTCGCCAGAAAATCTCAGCAACTTTCTGGGAGAGTTCGGGCGATGCCGGCCAAGGACGCAACTCGATAGCGTCGTCGGCGAGTAGGCGGGGACGGACAGCGCCCAGCTCAGCCAGCTCCCCCATGACCCGATTGCTTCGCTCGCTCAATCGTTCACTCAGTGCAACGATTGCTTCTGGCGTTTCCTTGCGTTGAATTGAGCAATATCACGGCGACGACGAGGGTTTCGGGTCAGGTGCGGACGTACGCCGCAAGGTGCTCGCCGGTGAGGGTCGAGCGGGCCAGCGCAACACGGCGTGCGAGTGTTAGAAAAAGAGGGGATCGCCTGCTTTTGAAAGCCGAGCGGCTGCACACTCGAACACCGCAAGGGGCGATCTCACGATCCGGGTTGTTTCGCACCGGCTGACAGTGCCCGTCGCACTAGATCCACGACCGAATCAGGAGCGGACAGCACATCTGCGGCTGTGAAGCGCAGGAGGCGATAGCCCGCATCGACCAATCGATTCTGACGCCGGTTGTCGCCCGTCAGGTTTTCGCGATGGCTGGCACCGTCGTACTCGAGCGCCAGGCGGTGAAGCGCGTAGTAGAAGTCTGGCCTCCCCAGGAAATGGCCTGCTCTGTCATGCAGCGGCACTTGAGCTTGCGGTCTTGGCAGCCGAGCCATCACCAGGAGTAATCGCAATGTCCAGAGCCGCAACTGCTTCCACCAACGGGAGACGCCTGCCAAGGTCGGCGAGCGTGCGAACCCCCGACGTTGTCGGATAGCCGCGTCGCGTCACCGTCTCGCTTGCGCTGATATCGGAACGCCGCACGGCGGTGCCCGTGAGTCGCGAGCTCTGGCCGGCGGATGGGACGGTCACCTCAACCGGGTCGCACGGAGGTAGATCGAGACCGTGGAGCCAGGCGGCGGTCCGACCGGAGAAGACTGCCCTCGTGGGAAGACGCCGGCCGATGGCCGCAAGCACGACGTCGGGGTCATCTGCTATGACGCCCAGTGCGTAAAAGCCGCCACCCAGGCGGCGCCAGCTCGCACCGAGGAGATGGTCCTTCGTAAGCCCGTGCCGTCGGGCTTCCTCGAGATTGAAAGGACCGCGGGTGAGCGCTGCCGGAATCATTGGAGCTCGAGCCACGGGCCCAAATCGTGAGCAAGGAGGTTTCGAAATGGAACTGAGCGCGTAAAGGGCCGCGAGCGTTTGAAAAAGAGGGAATTAACCGGGCACCAATGCCGATCGGCTGCACACTCGATGACTGCTGAGGTCAAAGTTGGAGCGGGAGACGGGCTTCGAACCCGCTACCTCGACCTTGGCAAGGTCGCGCTCTACCAAGTGAGCTACTCCCGCTCGGGCAGAGGAGAAATCATAACCCGGCCCGGGTAGGCGCCAACCCGCCCCCGCTGGGACCTTCCCTCACCGGTACCTCAGGGTGAAGATCGCCGTCCCCACTCCCCAGAGAATCGCCATCAGGGGCAGGACGAAAGTCCAGCTGAGGTGCGGCAGCCCAACCCCTTCGAGGAATCCATAACCGAACGTGAGCAACGCGGTGGCGCCGAGCGAGAAACCGAAAGCCTGCATCTGGATGCGCTTCTGCATCTCGTTCAGGCGCGTGAGCACTCGGATGAAGATCGAAAGCACGAGAGCCGCGGGAAACACGGGGAGCACAGCCACCACATAGCGCCACGACGCGTTTGGGTTCGCCTGCAGCACCGTCACCGAGCCCACGAGGATCATCAGATAGGCGAGCATCGCCAGCCCGAACTCGATCTGTGTGCGGTAAGTGACCCAGGTCGAGGCAACCGCGGGCAGCGCCGGCATCTCGACGTGCGCCGGCGCGTTCGATTCGGTCCGCAAGAACGGCGAGGCAGGATGCGTGTACAGCGGCTCGATCGGTGCGTCGGCCGGGTCTGGGTTCGGCTGCTTCTCGCTCATTCGGCAGGTCCACTGTAAGGGGTGCTTCCCTTCACAAGTCTTCGCCGCATGTATTTGACGTCGAGTCCACCGACATCTATAACTACGCGCGAGCGCCGCGGGGGCGCCATCACCGCGGGAGGAAGCAGAACCATGCGGCGGACTCTACTGGTTGCATTGTCAGTTTTCGCCATGTTGACCCTGAACGTTGCCATGGCGAGCGCAGGCTCCGTTCACACCGCGGTGATCCACGCCATGAAGGTGAACAAACCTTCCCACCACCACAAGGGCGGCGGTGGCGTGCTGCTTTCGTCCCATGGCGGCGCGATCGAGCGAACCCCGTCCGTCTTCATCGTCTACTGGGGCCCGCAGTGGGCGAGCGGATTCACAACGGGCGGCCACACGAGCGGCGAGGCCCAGGGTTACATCCAGGGTTTCTTCGGCAACGTCGGCCGCAGCTCATGGGCCAACTCGACGACGCAGTACTGCCAGGGCGTCCCCGCGGGTACGACCAACTGCGCCGGCACCAGCGGCGCGGTCTTCGTGACCAACCCGAACGGTCA
>VBFD01000126.1:0-27324 GCA_005883585.1 Chloroflexota bacterium | reverse complement strand
TGAACTCGTTGCCGTATCGCTTCGCGGTGGTCGTGATTCCCGCGACGTCCGATCCGGCGTCCGGTTCGGTGATGGCGATGGCGGCGATGTGCTCTCCGCGGATGGCGGGCGCCAGCCAGCGCCGCTTCTGCTCCTCGGTGCCGAACTTGAACACCGGCGGGGTCGCCATCTCGGTCTGGACGGCGACCGCCATGCCGAGGCCGCCGGTCGCGGCCTTCGCCATCTCCTCGGACAGCACGATGGCCGAGAAGTAGTCGCCGCCCTGTCCGCCGAGCTCCTGCGGGTACCTCAGGCCGAGGAAACCGAGCTCGCCCATCCGCTGGAAGATCGAGTCGGGGAAGGTCTTCTCCTCCCACTCCTCGAGGTGCGGCTGCATCTCTTTCTCCAGGAACTTGCGGATGTGGAGGCGGAGCTCCTCGTGCGCGTCGGTGAAGTACATGTCGCCTGAGTTTATGCCGGGCACGGAGGCGAGGCTGGTTACGGTATGATTCCCGGCCAGACCTCAGCCGTTTACACAAACATGCACTGGGAGTTGGATTGGGCTCGGTAATCAAGAAGCGGCGCAAGAAGATGCGCAAGCACAAGCACAAGAAGATGCTGAAGAAGACGCGATGGGCACGACGTGCGCACGCGTAGGATGAGGCTCTAGATGGGCTGGTGGATCCTCGTCGCGATCGTCATCCTCGTGGTTCTCTGGCTTGTCTTCACCTACAACGGCCTGATCTCGGCGCGCAACCGGACGCAGGAAGCCTGGTCTGAGATCGACGTTGAGCTGAAGCGACGCCACGACCTGATCCCCAACCTTGTCAACACCGTGCAGGGCTACATGGGCCACGAGCGTGGCACTCTCGAAGCGGTGACCAACGCGCGGGCGGCGGCCGTCGCGGCCGGAGCCACGGGCGACCCCGCCAAGATCGGCGCGGCCGAGAACATGCTCAGCCAGAGCCTCCGAAGCCTGTTCGCGGTGTCGGAGAACTACCCTGACCTCAAGGCGATCAGCGCCTTCACCAACCTGCAGGAGACCCTGACCGCGACGGAGGACAAGATCGAGTTCTCGCGGCGCTTCTACAACGGCAACGTACGTGACTACAACATCAAGCTGCAGACCCTCCCCACGTCACTGATCGCGGGGGCGCTCGGCTTCAAAGCCTTCGGCTTCTTCCAGGCGGACGAGGGCGACCGCGCGGTGCCACAGGTGGGATTCGGCAACGTGCCGCAGGCCGGCTCGGGACCGCCCGCGGCCAGCTCGGGCCCGCCCCCTATGGGCACCTCGGGACCTCCGACCCAGAGCTAGCCACCGGCCGACCTCGACCAGTCGGAGTCGAACCGAGTCTCATATGCCGAGACCGCGTGCGGGTCACGAGTTTCGATGTCCAGCTCGTGGTTGACGCCCAGCCCCGACAGCGTCCAGTTCGCGGATCCGAGCACCAGCTCGCCGTCGAAGAGACCGATCTTCGCGTGCAGCAGCGCACCGCGTGGGACGGGATACCAGCGCACTTCGACGCCGCCGGCCGAGAGCAGCGCATATGCATGCCGGTTGTACGGCTGGTTGGGGTCGAGCAGGACGCGCACCACAGCCCCGCGCCGGTGCGCCGCCACGAGACCCGCGATGACCTCGGCGTCGGTCAGCGTGTAGACCTCGGCGAGCACGCGGTGGCGCGCGCGGTTGAGCGAACCCTCGAGCATCTCCCTGATCTCGCCGCCGGGCGCGGTCTGTGCGATCGTCGACTCGATCGGCGCTAGGGGCGCCGGATGGCCGCCGGCAAGGCCCCAGTCCTGGTCGAAGATCGTCACCAGTCGCGCTATCTCGGCCGGGTCACGCGTCTCGAGGACGTAGTCGTGGTTGCGGTCGCTGTGCGCGCCCCAGTTCATGCCGCCGACGACCGCCTCGCCGTCGGCGATCAGCAGCTTCACGTGGTCGATCTGATGGCGGACGTCGTCGACCGGATAGACGCGCTCGGCGACCCGCAAGGAGTCGAGCGTGGCTGCCGAACGGCTGCTGGCCCGCACGGTCGGGTCCGTGATCACACGCACCGCGACGCCACGTGCGCGGGCCGCGCCGAGCGCGGCCACGACATCCCGCCGGCCCAGCTCGTACATCTCGACCATCACGCGGGTGCGCGAGGACCCGATCAGCTGTGCCACGAGCCGGAAAATGCTGGCGTCCTGCCAGAGCGAAACCGCCTCAGCGGGCCCGGCCGCGACGGGCGCCGCGTTCGCGGTCGTGGCCGCCGATGGAACGACCGAGCAAGCCGTCAGGCAAGCCGCCAGCAGGAACATCGCGAATTGCGCCATGGGCGAGGCGAAAAGCTACTGGCGCTCGATCGAGACTCCAACCCAGCCTGTTAAGGCTCGATGGTCAGCTCAGAGCAGGTCCACGCGCATGCCGGGTCGCGCACCGAGCACCCGGTCGGCGCGCCCTTCGCGGAGGCCGACCTCCAGGTAGCCCATGCTGCCCACGTAGACGAAAGGCTCGTTCGGCCGCGCTTCGGCATAGGTCGTCGCCGAGGCGGTGATGTAGTGGTTGTGGATGCGCATCGGCCGGACCGGGGGCTTGAGGTTCGTCACGAGGTTACCGAACCCGTCGGTCCAGAGCACCCGAGGACCGGAGTCGTCGAGCATCGTCGGCGGCGTGGTCGGGTGGCCGAGCGACTCGAGCGGCACGCCCGATGCCAGCGCCGCCGCCGCGGGCGCGAAGACGTCACGCCCTTCGAACGTCGGCGCGCCGTCCGGCCTCGGCGCCAGCTCGACCGCCTGCTGCATCCCGACCTCTTCGATGACGATCGCGAACAGGCCGTTGTCGGGACCGACGTAGAAGCGCCCGCCGGCGCGAATCGCCAGCCTCCTGCGCGAGCTGCCGACGCCGGGATCGACGACGGCGAGGTGCACGGAATGCGGTCCGAAGTGACGCGTGCCGGCAAAGAGCATGAACGCCCCGGCGAAGGCGTCGAATCGTGGGACCTCGTGGCTGACGTCGACGAGCGTCGCGTATGGGCACCCAGCCAGGACGATTGCTTTCATGGCAGCGACCAGTGGTGACCCAGAGCCGAAGTCGGACGTGAAGGTGACTAGCGGAGGCGGACCCGATGCGCCGCTTGGTGGGCGGCTACCAGTAGCGGGTCTCCTTCCAGGGATCTGCTTCATCGTGGTATCCGCGCTGCTCCCAGAAACCGAGCCGGTTGCGTTCCATGAACTCTAGCCCGCGCAGCCACTTCGCCGACTTCCAGAAATATTTCGACGGCACGAATAGGCGCAGCGGCCAACCGTGGTCGGGCGTCAGATCCTTGCCGTTCCAGGCGTAACACAACAGGTTCTCGTCGCCGTCCAGGACGCTCAGCGGCACCGAGGTCGTATAGCCGTACTCGCAGTGCGCCATGACGTACTTCGCCTCGGGCTTGGGCTTGACGCGGTCGAGGATCTCGCGAATCGGGACGCCGGTCCAGGTGTCGCCCAGGCGGCTCCAACCCGTCACGCAGTGGATGTCGGCTGTTACGTCTTTCGAGGGCAAGGCTCGGAGCTCGCGGTAGTCGATTTTCAGCTCGTTCTCGACGGCGCCGAACACCTTGAAATCCCAGGTGGCGATATCCGTCTTGGGAGTGGGCCCGAAGCTGAGCAGCGGCCATTTGTCGGGGGCGGTGAGGGTCTGGCCGGGCGGGATGCGGGCCACGTCGACGCCTTCCGGCACGCGCCTGCTCTTGAAGAGGAACGACATTTCGCGAGTATAGGAATCGGCCGGCAGGGCGCGATTGTTCCCCGGCTATACTGGCCTCTCCCTCACCTACTAGAGCACGTGGGTCCGTAGCTCAATTGGGAGAGCGCTTGAATCGCACTCAAGAGGTAAGGGGTTCGAATCCACCTTCAGCATCAACAGTGCCGGAGGATAAGGGAGGTCGTCATGCAAGACATCAGGCTTAGCCGCCGGGACGTTCTGAAGGCAGCCGGCGCCCTCGGTGGCCTTGCCATCGCCATTCCATGGCTCGGACCGATCGTGGTCGCCGCGGATGAAGGGCCGTTCGATGAGCCGATGGGACCCTTTGGGCCATGGAGCCCGCCCGCTCCTATCGAGGAGTTGGCCTCAACCCACGGCGATTTCCACCCGGGCATCTCCAAGGACGGCCTCAGCCTGTTCTTCACCACAGACCGCAGCGCGCCACCCCTGACCGAGATCTGGGTCTCGCGGCGGGCGTCTCTGGATTCCCAATGGGGCAGTCCAGACTCGGTCGATTCGCTCAACTCCGCGGGTGCGACGACGGGCGTGCCGAATCTGGCGCCGAGTCGTCATTTCATCTATTTCAATAGCGACCGCCCAGGGAACGGTCGTCCGGGTGACCTGTACTTCGCGTTCCGGAAAGACAAGGGTGATGATTTTGGCTGGCAGGCTCCAGCCCTGGTCCCGGGGCAGCTGAACACAGCGGTTGCTGCCGAGGCCGGGCCAACCTACTTCGAGGATGAAGCGGGCCACCCTCGCCTCTACTTCACGCGTTTCGCGGGAAAAGGCGTCTTTGGACAGCCTGACCAGGACTTCGACATCCATGTCAGCTTCCAGAATGCGGACGGCAGCTTCGGCCCCGGCCAGATCGTGCCTGCGCTGAATGCGATTCCGCAGGCTGGGGATCCACCGCACACGTGGTCACGCGACACCCGGACCGCGATCCGGCGGGACGGCCTTGAGATGTACATCACCTCCAATCGCCATGGGGGTCTGACCTACTCCGGTCTTCCTATGGAAAACCTGTGGGTGTCGACACGCGCGGATACGTCGACGGAGGATTGGTCCGTCCCTGAGTTGGTTGAGGGACTGAACAGTGGATTCGGTGACGGCGGCCCGGCGCTCTCATGGGACGGGACCACGCTGTACTTTTTCTCCCAGCGGACTGCCTCCGGCCAGCAGGGCAAGCGCCAACTCTGGACCTCTTCCCGGGATCGGCAATAGGAGGCACGCCCCAGCGGGTACCCCCCTCGCGGTTGAAGCGCGTATGGCGAGAGGCGCTCGCGCGTGCGCCTGTCACTTATCCGGCGACCGCGATCTGATCCAGCGCAGCCTCATCTGACGATTGGTCGAATGAGTAATGGACCACGCGCTTGGGAACAACATCGATCACGTTCTCCGTCAAGTACGGCGCCATCGGAACAAGCTTTTCCATCACGTAGACGTCCAGCGCGATCCAGCACTGGTTCTGCCGTTCGCTGCTGAGCATGCACTCGTCGATCCTGCTGTCGATGTTGGGAACGCTGGCAACGCTGTAGCCCCAGGCGCGGAGTTGATCGGATGTCGCCCCGACCAGCGATCCGGAAACAGCCTGGCTGCTGAAATCGGTAGAGAAGGCAGACGAGGCACTCATCCAGTTCACGCCGATACCCAAAGTCAGATCGAGCGGGATGCGGGCCGCGGGATTGCCTGTCTGGTCCGAGATGGCACGAGTGCTCTCTACATCGAGTGTGATGCCGATCTTGCTCAGATCGCCCGTGATGAGGGCGCCCAGATGCGGAAAGCCCCCGTAGAGTCGCGGAAACAGCGTGGTCCCCATGGGAATCGTTGCCGCCAGCACGTGCTTGCATACTGAGGCGCTGCACATTCCACTGCGGGCCGGGTCATATCGGGACTGCTTCATCTCGTTCATGGCGAGCTCGATGCTGCCCATGTCATCAGGCGTCCCGTACGGCCGGTAGCCGCTCAGAGCGCCGTCTTCGAGGCTGTCGATGTTGTAGTGCGACATGATGGCGCCGGTCCGACCGCCGCCATGTGCATCGATAAGGGCGCGCTTGTCGAGGATATAGTTCACCGCCCTACGCACGTGGACATCATCGAACGGCGGAATTGCCAGGTTCATCTCGATCGCCCGCTGGAAATCCCGCTCGTTGACCTGGACCTGGCCAAGACGTGGGTTGGCATCGAACTTCTGGATCAGCCATGGCATCACCTGCGGCGGAGGTGCACCGTGCAGGATTAGATCCGCCAGGCCGCCATCCAGCAGCTCGGCCGCCTTATCGTCGGACATCCCCATCGCGAATTGAAGCCGACCCAGATACGCCGGCCGCAGATGGTCAAGGGCGGGTCTCCATGATGGATTGCGAACCAACACCAGCGTGCGGCCCGGATCGAACCCGCTCGTCGGCTGTAGTTGAGTTGCAGGCTGTGAGAAATCGACCTCGGCGCTCCCTTCGATCATGTAGGGCCCAGACGACACGAGGAAACGCCCGTATCCGCTGTCGTGGCCGGTCGCGACGCCGAACGGCGCGTTCAAATCGACCGGACTCGGTGGGATCGGACCACTCTCCGGCAGCGCAAATCGCGCGGGCAGGTCCGTAGCCACGTGGTCGAGATGGACAACCAGCGTGTAGCGGTCCGGTGCCTCGAGTCCGGATATCGAGGTCGGATTGCCGCCGCCATGCGCGTACGCGTCATAACCTGTGATCACCGAGTAGGTTGTCGATTGCGCGAGCCGAGCATCACGCTGAAGTGAGCGGATGAAATCCGCGGCGGTGATCTCGGTTCGCTGCAGCGGTGGGGCGTAGTTGAGCCCGGGCCGGATCCGAAATGTCCACGTGAGGCCGTCCGCGGACTGATTCGGCAACCCCAACGCAAGGTCCGGTCGAAGCACGGCGCCGCCCTCGCGATAGTTCATGCCGACGTGGGAGGTCAGGGTTCGGACCAGACAGCACCGCAGGATCTCGCTGGAATCGAGCGTGCCACCACTAACCTGTGGATCCAGCGCATCGTCTTTCGCCGTTGAGCTGGCCAGCTCAGAGGGTTCCCAGATCGGCACTGCCACGCGCAGGGTGCCGCCCCGTGGCAATGCTGATTCTGCCGCCGGAGGATCGCTCAACACATGGCTGGTCAGCCAGACCGAATGGCCATCTGTGGCAATGCCATCCACGGTTCCGGCGACAGACATAGTGGCCAGGGCCTTGAGGCTCTCAGCGTCGATACGTGAAACATGTCCCGAGGCGCCCTCGGCCACCCAGACCGATTGACCACGCGCGGCGACCGCTGACGGACCGATTCCGAAATCGACCCCGTCCTCCGCGTCCGTGGCTGGGTCGATTCGGATCAATCGATTGCCCGCTTCGCTAACGACCCAGACGGCATTCTCACCGCCCGCAATGGCGCTCGGCACGCTCGTCAGTCCGATGGTTGCCGTAACCGTCGCCGACCCAGTATCGATTCGGGAAACGCTTTTGCCGACCGCATTGGCGACCCAAACTGCTCCAGCGCCCACCGCAATCCCCTCGGGCCCTTCGCCGACGGGAATACGTGCGGTCACGATGTCTGTCGCTGGGTCGACCCGAAAGACAAGGTCGTCGTCTTTGTCTGCGACCCAGACAGCGCCCATCCCATACGCAACGCCTTCCAGGCCGCTGGCGAGGCGAGTTGGCGGTTGCCAACGGCCGGTCTTCGGATCGAACCGCTCCAACGACTCCTCCCCAAACGCCGTGGTGACCCATACCGCCTCCGGGCCCACGGCGACTCCGACCGGCGGAGCATTGCCAGGGACTCGAAAGTGCCCGACGACAGCCCGTGTTGTGTTGTCGATCTTCAGGAGCGTGCCGTCGCCGTAGCTGATTTCCCAAACCGACCCGTCGCCGGTGGCGAGTGCGCTGCCATGGGTGTCGTTCGGCACGGTGGCAAGGACCCGTCCATTGTTCGCGTCCAGTTGGACCACAGTCTCGAGAGCATTCGGGCCTTGGGACGCCGGACGGGTGATGAGATACATTGCACCACCCACGGTCGCCACCAGCGCCCCCAGCAAGCCAAGCGCGACCATCCGGTTCGCCCTCGCCCTTGGTTCGAGACGTGATGCCGCCCCGGCCGCCATCGGGCGGGTCGCAGGCGCCGCGTTCCCATTCGCGGCCGCGGCCCAGGCAGCGATCTGACTCCGAGTATGAAAGCCGAGCTTGTTGCGGATCTGTTCGACGTGGTACTCGGACGTGCGCGCGCTGATGAAGAGCTTTTGCGCAATCTCCCGATTAGTCAAGCCGTCCGCGACGAGAGTGGCGACTTCCTGCTCGCGCCGGGTCAGAGGCCGGGCGGGACGCGCGCCAACGCTCGCCGAACGGGCCTCGTCCGCAAGCGGCTTCGTGGGGGGTCTCCGAGGGCCATTGTGTCACTTAAGGGCTCGCACGTCTGATAGCGCGTGACCTAGATCTTCTCCCAGACCGGCGCTCGCTTCTCAGCGAAGGCGGCCATCCCTTCCCGACCGTCAGGCGCGATCGCGTTGCACGCGATCGCCTCCGCCATCAATCGGTAAGCCTCGCTCTGTATCTCTTCCACCTGCCGGTAGAAGCCCTCCTTGCCGATGGCCAAGGCATAACGGCTGAGCTGAGCGAGCTCTTCAACCAGAGCCATGACCTCCACATCGAGCCGCTCGAGCGGCACCGCGCGGTTGATCAGACCCCATCTTTCAGCAGTCGAAGCGTCTACAAATCGCCCTGTCAGGAGCATCTCGAGAGCGTTCTTGCGGCCCACGTTGCGGGCCACCGCCACGCCAGGTGTCGAGCAGAACAATCCATATCGAACCCCCGAAGTCGCAAAGCGACAGTCATCGCTTGCGATCGCGAGGTCGCAGGTGGCGACGAGCTGGCATCCCGCAGCGGTGGCGATCCCATGTGGCGCAGCGATCACCGGAACCGGGACCGCCTGCACCGTGGCCATCAGCCTGTTGCAGACAGCGAAGATGTCGCGCTCCTCATCCAGGCTCCGATCCATCATCTCCTTGAGGTCGTGCCCCGCCGAAAACGCCCGACCGGCTCCTTTCAACACGATGGCGCGCACCTCGGGCCGCTGGCTCTGCCGCTCGAGCTCCGAGGTCAGCTCTTTCATCAGTGCGGTGGAAAGAGGGTTCAGCTGCTGCGGCCGGTTGAGAGTGATGATCGCGGCCGGTAGCGCGTCTTCCACCAGGAGATAGTCGAGTGTTGGTTTCATTTCGCGATTCTCCTCCCCAGGCACTAATTGTGGGAACTCAGGTCGGCCACTTCGTCATACACGGCCGCGACCCGCTTGGGCACGCACATCCGCCACGCATCGAGCACGAGCTCACGCATCTCCGTTTCGTCGATCGCATCCATCCGGACGAGCACCCAGTGGTACCGGAGGTCACCCTTCTCCGGCAGCATGAACTTGTCGGGCGACCCGCCAATGAGCCAGTTCCGCTGCTCCTTCGGAAATCCGAATCCCATCACGGTCTGGTCTCGAGAGAACGACACATAGACGATGCGCCCCACGCGAAACTTGACGCGACCGCCCACGAGCGCCTCGGTGGTACGCGGCAGCGTCATCGCAAACCGCCGCACGTCCGCCACCGTCACCATTTGAGACGGATTATTTGACGCGCCACTCAAGGCAAACTCACCTTACGATTCGCTGAACTTCGGCAGCCGCCACAGGAGGGGGTCACATGGCTAGTGGTTCTCAGCAGGCGGGCACTCTTCAGAAGGACGCGATTGGCCTCGCCCCGGTCCTCTTCCAGTCCATCACCCACATGGCCCCGGCTGCCGCCGTGGCGTTCTCGATCATCTTCGCGGTCACCTACGCCGGCGGGGCCACACCACTGGCAGTCCTCCTGGCCCTGGTCGCCTGCCTCCTGGTCGCGATCAGCATTGGCCAGCTGGCTCGCCACCTGCCCTCGGCAGGCGGGCTCTACACATACAGCGCGCGTGGCCTCCACCCGACAGCCGGCTTCTTCGTGGCCTGGGGTTTCATGCTCGCCGAGCCGCTTGTGGCGCCGCTTCTCTACCTGATCTTCGGAAACGTTATCGGCGTGTTCCTCACAAACCACTTCAACACTCCAACGTGGCTCTGGGCGCCGTTTGCGGCGGCCGCCGGCATTGGGGTTTGGTTCCTCGTCTACCGGGGCGTGCGCATCTCCACCGAGGCGGGAGTCGCGATGGGCGCCTTCGAGATCGTCGTCTTCCTCGCCCTCGCCATCACGCTGATCGTCGCCGCCGGATCCCACAACACGCTGAGCGTGTTCAGTCCCAATACGGGCAACGCACATGGACTGGGCTCGGTTTTCGCCGGCATGGTGTACACGGTGCTGGCCTTCATCGGCTTCGAGGCCTCAGTGCCGCTGGCCGAGGAGACAAAAGACCCGCGCCGTACTCTGCCCCGCGCCGTGATCCTGTCTTGCGTGCTCATCGGCCTCTTCTACCTCGTCTGCTACTACGGGGCGATGGTCTACTTCGGCCCCAATGTCGCAGCCGATCCGACCAACGGCTTCTTCGCCTTCAACGGCGGAGACCCGTGGGACGGGCTCGCCTCGAAGGTATGGGGTCCGCTGTCGATACTGGTGCTGCTTGCCATCATCAACAGCGCTTTCGCCAACTCCAACGCCGGCGCCAACGCCGCGACCAGGGTCGGCTACGCGCTCGGCCGCGTGGGCATCCTACCGCGGGCTTTAGCCCAGGTGCATCCGCGCTACAAGACTCCATACGTCGCCGTGCACGTGCAGGGCGCACTCGGCATAGCGGTCGCTTTGATTCTGGGATTCGCGCTGAGCGGGCCGCTCAACGCCTTCGCCCTTCTCGGCACGGTCGCGACGATCGTCATCGTCCTCATCTACATCCTGACCAATCTGAGCAACCTCGTCTTCTATGTGCGCGAGCATCGTGACGAGCTCAACCCGTTCTTCAACGTGATCGTCCCGATCCTCGGCATCTTGATCTTCGTCCCAGTTCTCTTAGCCGCCTTCGGCATCGACTTCGGCGGCCTTGGGATCGCGGGCCTGACCGCGCCGGCCAACGCGGCACCCTGGGTGGTGATCGCCTGGCTGGCGATAGGGGTCATCCTTTTCATTTACCTGTCCGCGCGTGCACCCGGCCGGATCCAGGAGACGGCCAACACCTTCATCGAAGGCTGAAAGAGGGTTTACGCGGTCTCTCGTCGTCCCTCGGCGAATGGCTCCGCACGTTCAGGGCCGATCATGTGCACGAACGCAGCGCGGTAATCGAGCAACGCCCGTCGCAGGTCCTCGGTCCGGTGACGCTTCTGCCCTCGCGCGAACTCGCGTCGAGCCTCGCGAAGCCTGGGCGGCAAGCGATCGCCGGCCACCGCATGGCCCTGTTCGCCAAGCATCACGGTCACCAGGGAGTCGGCTTCTTGTACCGCGTCTTCCGGCGCATCCATGAATCGCTTCTCGATTCGCTCCCAAGCCGCCACGTATCGGCTCCGAGTTTCCGCCGGTAGCGGATTGGGACGTACCGGCCGTACACGCCATGCGCGTGCCGCCGAGACGGCGATGGCGACGAGCACGAGCAAGATCACGACGTCGATCACGACATTGGTCATCTGGGCTGCACCTCCAATGAGGTAACGCCAGGCCCATCCCGCCGACCCGGTCCGTCAGCTCACTCGGCCCAGCTCCCACCCCAGCCAGGCGGCCCAGATGAGAGCCAGTAGTCCGCCCAGCGCGATGACTAGGGAGCCCACGGAGTCCGGCAGCGGAACGCCGAGATCGCGCGGCACGAGGCTCGCGAGGCCCAGCGCGAAAACAACCGCCATCAGCAGACTGACCCACCTGAGCCCGCGAGGCATCGAGCGCTGCCGCAAGGCAATCCGGCCGGTCCAGTAAGTTCCGAGGCCCGCGAACAAAAGAAAGCCGCGCTGCAGCCAGTTGATCACGCCCGACCAGATGCTCGACGAAGCGCCGAGGACGTTCAGGTCCTGCGTCGACAGCCCCGCGCTGTCGCGAGCCACAGTCTGAGCCGAGCCGGCCTGGACCAGCATCCAGATGACACCGAGAATCGCGGCCGCAAGGAATGACGCGTAGAGCAGCTCGCTGCGGGCGCTGCGCCCGAAGAATTCCCGCAGCGCAAGCCCGAGAGGAACCAGGCTCAGAAACGCAGCCGTGAAAAGCAGGAACGAGACGTAGAGCCCGGGCCATATCTCGCGTATGTAGCTGTAGTGCTTCGCGAGGTCCGGCTCGGTCGGCGGGATGCCGACGCTCACGACCGTAACGAGGACCCCGCCCACGATTACGAGGCCGCCATAAGCCCAAGCGGACGCCCGACCGACTCTGCGCCATTCGAGGTCGTTCATTCCGAATGCAGAACCTCGACCACGTTGGTGCGCGCCGCCCAGCGTCCGGGAATTAGCGCCGCCGCGACGGCCACCACCACTCCCAGCAGCGGGATCAGCACCAGCTCCAACGGATTGAATACGGCGTAGACCGAAGGCGGAGTGTCGTTGCCCGCGGAGCTACTGATCACATCGTTGAGCACGTGATGTAGCGAGAGGCCCACCGGCATCGCGATCAACCCCCCGACCAGGGCCAGCAGCCCGGCTGATGCCGCCACCATCACCATCACCTGCCGCGGGCTCATGCCCAGCGCTTTCAGGGTGGCGGTGTCCTGGATCCGCTCGCGCGTGTTGAGAAGCAACGTATTGAAAACCCCGCCGACTCCGATCAGCGCCAGCACCGCGGCGATGACCAGAAGCACGGTGTCGATGATCTTCACCGGCGCGATGATGGAGTTGTCGGCCGCGTGCACGTCGAGCAGATCCGGCTCCAGCGCTGAGACCCGCCGCACGTAAGCGGAAACGTCAGCGCCCGGCACCAATGTGACCGCGTACCGATACGGCTCCACTGCAGGCTTGACGGACGCCATGGTCGCGATGTCCATGAACATCGAATGGCCCAGGTTGTTGATGTCGTAGGTTTCGCCGACCACGCGGAACTGCAGGGGTTGGCCGTCGGCGGTCCCGGTGAAGCTGTCGCCGATCTTGAGATGGGCGTCGTGAAGCAGGCCGGCCGGCGCGATAACCTCGCCAGGCGCCGAGTACCAACGCCCAGCGATGACCAGGTAGCCGAGCCGCGACGAGTCGCCCCGGAACAATTGCGTGTTGACCGGGTCGGCCAGACCAGCGATCGTCACATTCTTCCCGCCGACCGCCACCACGCGTGCAGTCTCCGGCTGCGCGTTGAGGATCCGCATGGCGTCCGCATCCGCAAACGCGCCGGTTCGATTGACCACGACCTGGTAGTTGCCGGCGCCGGTCTCGCTGTTGTTGATGAGCAGGAAGCTGCGGGGCAAGCCGATCGCCACAACCACCGTTGCGACTCCGAGGAGGACGGTGATCAGCGTCAGGGCGGCCCGGAGCGGCCGCGCGAACGCGTCGCCGATGCCGAGGACAACCGGCCTGGGCAGCCGTGCGCGCGCGGCAGCGCTCCGCAGCCGCCGGCCGCCGGTACCGCGCGGCGCCGCCGCTTTGGCGATGGCCGCGATCGGCTTCAGGAGACCTGCCCTCAGAGCCGGCACTGTGGCTGCGATTGCCACGACCAGCACGCCGGATGCGAGTAGGAGCACATCCAGCCCGATGGAGAACGTCGGCTCATACGAAAGTCCCAGGGCGTGCGAGCTGTTCGCCAGGAGCGGCTGGCTTATGAGCGTGCCCACCGGTATCCCCAGCACGCAAGCGACCAGCGCCGGGATCACGATCTGGAGAGCGAAGACCCCGACCACCTGCGTCGGCGTAAAGCCGATCGCTTTCATGATCCCGATCTCGCGGTATGCGGAAATCACGATTCCGGTGACCAGCGTGGCGACGATCGCGATCGTTGCGGCCAGCGCGAACACGCTGAACGCGCTCAGCACGCCGGTGAGGATCTGGTTGGTGATGTTGAAGATGCTGCGGACGAGGATGTAGTTGAGCGAACCGGTGATGCTTCCCGGTGGAAGGCTTGCCCGAAGGCGTTCGATGTAACCCTGAAGCTGTGCGCTGGTCGGGTCGCCGGCGAACCGGTAATCCATCAGGTAAAACGCCGAATCCGGCGTCGACAGCGCCGGCACCGTGGCCGAGGTCACCCACGCACGCTGGCTGCTCAGGTCTGCGCTTCCCTCGTCGATGTCGACCACCTCGCCGACCACCGTCAGGCTCGGCGCCTGGGCAACGCTCACCACCTTCACGCGGTCCCCGACCGAGATCTTGTTGAGCTCCGCGAACGATCGCGTCAAGACGATCTCATCGTTGGCACGCGCCCAGCGCCCGGACGTCACGTTGAGGACCTCGACGGGCCCGCCCGGGTTGTCGCGGCCGATCGCGTCGACGAAAAACTTCCGGTCGCCGAATTTGAACTGGATGTTGGAGACCGGGTATGGACCTCCAGATGAAGCGGCGCCGACGGTGGCCGGCGTTTTGGCCAGCAGCTGCAGGTCGGTGGTGGCGCTGTAGGCGATCTGGAGATGGGCGCCCCGCTGCTTGTCGAATGCCGCCTGGTACGGGTCGCGCGTCTGCGACATCAACGTGACGGCCATCGTGCCCGCAGCCATCGACAGGAACACCGTCAGGAAGATGACGGCCGCCTGGAGGCGGCGGCGGCGAAGGTCCGCCAGCGCCTTGCGGACAACCGCGATCATGGCCTCGCCTCCTCGCCGCGCACCCGGATCACGTCCGCGGCCGCGCGTTCGGCAGTCTCGAGCCTCGCGTCGTCAACGATCTTGCCGTCGAGGACGCTGATCACCCGCGCCGCGTAGCGCGTGGCGAGCTTCGCGTCGTGCGTCACCAGCAGGATCGTCTGCCCGCTCCGGTGCAGCTCCATCAGCAGCTCCATGACCTGGTCACCGCTCCGGGTGTCGAGCGCGCCAGTCGGCTCGTCAGCCAGAAGTAGCGAAGGCTTGTTGATCAAAGCGCGTGCGATCGCCACGCGCTGCTGCTGGCCTCCGCTCAGCTTGGCCGGGTAACGATCGGCGACTTCCGCGATCCCAAGCTGATCCAGCAGCTCGCGGCCACTGGCTTCGGCGCTCGTAGTGCTCTTCAGCTGCGCCGGGATGAGCACGTTTTCGAGCGCTGTCAGGTTGGGAAGCAGGTGAAAGAACTGGAACACGAAGCCGACGCGGTCGCGACGGAACCGCGCAAGCGCCGCCTCGCTCATCCGCCCGAGATCCGAGCCCGCGACGCTGACGCTGCCGGACGTGGGCCGGTCGAGGCCCGCGATGAGGTTCAACAGCGTGGACTTGCCGCTGCCCGACGGACCCATCACTGCGGTGAACTCGCCTTCTTCGACAGTGAGCGAAACGCCGTTCACGGCGCCGGTCACGCCGCCCTGGTACACCTTCGTGATGTCACTCAGCCGCACCAGCTCGCTCATTCCGACTCCCCAGAGATGCCCGTTTCTGAAAGCTCGTCGATCCATTTGATGTCAGCCTCCGTATGAAGTAATGCCCCGCGCACGAGGCGCGCGAGGTCGGTGCGTCCGTCCTTCTTCGCGCGCGCCTCGAGTTGGTTGAGATCCCGCAGTCGCTGCAGGTACGCCCGCTTCTGACGGCTGAGAAGCGGTCCGAGGTCGCCGTTTGCCAATCGGGCGGCGAGGAGCAGCTTCACGTAGATGTCCTCGCGCAGCTCTTGGGGACCCGACTCCGGTTGAGCGAGCCACTCGTTGAGCGCTTTTCGCCCCGAGTCGGAGATTTCGTACAGCAGCTTGCCCCGATCACCACGCTCGCCCGCCGGCCGAACGAGCCCGTCGCGCTCCAGCCTCTGGAGCGTCGTGTAGACCTGGCCGATATTGACTTCCCAGGTCCCACCCAGCATCGCCTCAAAACGGTTCTTCACCTCATAGCCATGCAGCGGCTCCTCGACGAGGAGTCCCAGCAGGCCGTACTTAAGCGACAAGATCCTTGTTACACATACTCAGTATGCATGCCTAGTATGCATAGGCCACGGCGACTGTCAAGCCTCTAATTGCCGGAACCGGAGAGAATCCATACGTGAAGCTGCCCAGGGCCTTGACCCCGCTGGCCGAACGCAACTTTCGCTACCTGTGGACCGGCCAGGCTGTCTCGGCGGCGGGCGATGCGCTGACCCCGGTCGCGCTCGCGTTCGCAACGCTGCAGATCGCCCACTCGGCGAGCGCGCTCGGCCTGGTCCTGGCGGCGTCGACCACCGCACGTGTGGTGCTGCTCCCCATCGGAGGCGTGTGGGCGGACCGCCTTCCGCGCCAGCTCGTGATGCTGTCGTCGGACAGCATCCGCGCGGTCGCCGAGCTCACGATCGCCGTGCTGCTCCTCACCGGCCACGCGCAGCTGTGGACGCTGATCGTGCTCTCGGTCGCGGATGGCGCCGCCTCGGCGTTCTTCATGCCGGCATCGGGGGCGCTCGTGCCTCAGACGGTGAGCGCGACGCACCTGCAGCAGGCCAACGCCCTCATGGGGCTCACTCGAAGCACGTCCTGGGTGTTGGGGCCGGCGGTGTCCGGAATCCTTGTCGCGGTCGCCGGTCCGGGGTGGGTGTTCGCCATCGACGCGGTCACGTTCACCGTCAGCGCCCTATCGCTCGCGATGCTGCGCGTGCCGCCGATGCCCCCCAAGGAGCAGACGAGCTTCTTCGTGGAGCTGGCCGCAGGCTGGCGCGCCGTGTCGAGCCGAACCTGGTACCTGATCAATCTCTGCTCACACGCGCTGTGGAACTTCGCCATTGCGGCGTTCTTCGTCCTCGGACCGATCGTCGCCAAGGAGCACCTGGGCGGCGCGTCCGCCTGGGGACTGATCGGAGCGTCGATGGGCGCCGGCTCCGTCATCGGCGGCCTGATCGCGTTGCGGGTGGTGCCGCGCCGTCCGCTCGTCGTGGCCAACCTCGCCCTGACGCTGTCGGCCCTTCAGCCCCTGGCTCTGATTGGGCCCTCACCGATCGTCGTGATCATGGCGACGGGCGTGCTCGGGTTCGCCGGCCTGACCTTCCTCAACGAGGTGTGGAACGCCACCGTCCCCCAGCTCATGCCGAGAGAGGTCCTCGCGCGCGCGAACTCGTTCGACTGGGTGGTGTCCCTGATCGCGATGCCGGCCGGATTCGCGATCTGCGGTCCCGTGGCCGACCACATCGGGATCCAGGCCACGCTGGTGGGTGCCGCCATTCTGCTGGCCGTGCCGAGCGTGTTGATCATGCTGCTGCCCGGCGTGCGGGGCGTGCGACGGACTCCGGACGGTTTGGTCGTCGCCTCGACCCCCGGCATTTGAAGCGCGCCCTCCTCATCTATCTGCTGATCGCGGCAGCGCTCTTTTCCAGCACGTGGGTCGACCCGGCCGGGTCACTGATCGGCACGCCCAAGGACCCCAAGCTGTTCGTCTGGTATCTCGGATGGTTCCCGCACGAGCTCGCCCAGGGGCACAACCCGCTCTTCACCGACCACCTGTCCTATCCAGCCGGCGTGAACCTCATGTGGAACACGTCGATGATCTTTCCGTCTCTTCTTCTCTGGCCGGTCACGGCCGCCTTCGGTCCGGTCGTCGCCTACAACCTCCTCATCACCGCAGGCATCGCGCTCTCAGCCTGGTTTGCATTCCTGGCCGCGCGGCGCTTCCTAGACAGCGGGCTTGCGTGCTTCATCGCCGGCCTCCTCTATGGATTCAGCCCGGCGCTCATCGCGCAGGCGCTGGGCCACCCTCATGTCGTGGTCGCGCTGTTCCCACCGGTCGCGCTCTTGCTGGGCCACGAGATCCTCGTGCGCCGCCGAATGAATCCCGTGGTGGCCGGAGCCCTCGCCGGCGTGGCCGCTGCCTTGCAGCTCCTGACCGGGGAAGAGCTTCTCGCCATGACGCTTCTCGTCGCGGCTTTCGGAGTCGGCGAGGTGGCGCTCATGCATCGTGACCAGGTTCGCCCTCGACTGCCAGCCGCGGCGAAGGCGGCGGGTGCAGCGATCGTGTCCTTTGCGGTCATCGCCGCGTACCCACTCGGCTTTCAGTTCTTCGGCCCGCAGCTGGTTTCCGGCAACGTCCAGCAGCCTGACGTCTACGTCAGCGACCTGCTGGCCTTCGCCATACCGTCGAGCCTCATCCATTTCACCGGCAACGTCACCGAGAGCGGCGCCTACATCGGGTTGCCGCTGTTGGTGCTGTTCGCCGCGGGCCTCGTCGTCGGCCGCCAGCAAGCCTGGATCCGATGGACGGGATGGATGACGCTCATCGTCGCCGTGCTTTCGCTCGGCCCCCACCTGCACGTCAACGGAAACGTCACGCCGGCGTGGCTGCCGTGGGCCGCCGTGGCGAAGCTGCCGCTCATGGGCAGCGCGCTGCCGGCGCGCCTGATGGTGATCGGGTGGCTTGGCGTCGCCCTCGTGGTCGGGGCGATCGCCGCGGTGGCCATAAAAGGCTCGCGGCGTTGGCGCATCGCCACCGGCGTCACACTCATCGCCGGCCTCGCCGTGATCTTTCCATCGGTGCCGTACCCGAGCGTGTCCGCCACCGTGCCCGCGTACTTCGGGCCGGGTGGCGACGTCGAAAAGGTCGCGCCCGGCTCGGTGGTCCTCATCACCCCGTTCTCGAGCAAGGAGTCCACCGACGCGATGCTGTGGCAGGCGGCGGCGAACTATCGGTTCCGCATGCCCGAGGGCGACGCCTTCACGCCCGGGCCGTACCTCGGACCGCACCCGTCATTTCTGCAGAAGATCCTCGACGAGATGGATGCGAATCAGCAGCCGGCGGCGGTCACCCCAGAGGTGCGCGCCGCGTCCCTCGCCGACCTCCAGCGTTTTCGAGTGGCGACCATCGTGGCCGGGCCGTCCCCTGGAAGGGCGGCGATCGTCGCGTTCTGGACCGCGTTCTTGGGTTTCGCACCGAACGAGGACGGCGGCGTCGATGTGTGGGAGCTACCTAGGCTCCACTGACGTAGCCGTCGTGCCACAGCTCGAACACGAACAGCGTCCAGAGCTGTTTGCGGTTGTCGCGACGGCCCGACAGGTGGTCGCCCACAAGCGCCGCCACGGCCGCCCCATCGAAGAACCCCTTGCGCGCGATGCGCTCGGGCGAGAGGACCGACAGCATCTGCTCCTTGAGCGGGCCGCGAAACCAGTCGGCGACCGGGATCCCAAAACCTTTTTTCGGCCGGTTGAGGATGCTGTCGGGCAGCAGGCCGCGCAGCGCGCGCTTGAAGAGGAATTTCGATCGCAGGCCGCGCAGCTTCATGGCCAGGGGAAGCCGCGTCGCGTACTCGACGAAGTCGTTGTTCAGCAGCGGCACGCGGCCCTCGAGCGAGGCCATCATGCTGGCGCGATCCAGCTTGACCAGGATGTCGTTCTCGAGATAGAGCCGCATGTCCATGAGCAGCACCTGGTTGATCGGATCACGCAGCTCGGCCCCGTCGAGCTCCGCAAGCTTCACGTGCCCGCCGGCCGCCAACCGATCGCGAACCTCGGATGAAAGGAGCGCGGTCCTCTCCTCCGCCGTGAACGAGCCCATCCAGCGCCGGTGGCGCTCGTGCACGGGATGGGCGGCGCCGCTGACAAACCGCTTGGCGCGGAAATCGAAGCTGAGGTTGGCGCGCGACACCGGCAGCCGGCCCACGACCGGCTCGATGAGCCCCTTCCGCAGCAGCCGCGGTGCGCGGTTGTAGTAACCGGCCAGCCGGTGTGCCTGCACGGTCGGGTAGCCGGCGAAGAGCTCATCCCCGCCGTCGCCGCCCAGCGCGACTTTCACGTGGCGCCGAGTGAAAGCCGACAGCAGGTAGGTCGGAATGATGGAAGCGTCGCCGAGCGGCTCGTCGAGCAGGGTCGGCAGCTTTGGGATGAGATCGAGCAGCATCGACGGCTCGAGGGTGATCTCGTGATGGTCGGTGCCCAGGTGCCGGGCCACCTGACGCGCGTATCGCGATTCGTCGAAGGATCGCTCGGCGAATCCCACCGAGAAGCTCTTCACATCGGTTCCGAGCTGGGACATCATCGCGGTCACGGCGCTCGAGTCGATGCCGCCTGAGAGGAACACGCCGAGGGGGACGTCGCTGATCAGCTCCTTGCGCACCGACTCACGCAGCACCGCGCGTAGCTGTTCGCACTCTTCGTCGAGACTTCGGCCGCGCGATCCGTTTTCCTCTTCGAGCGTCGGCGACCAGTAGCGGTGGAGCCGATGGATGCCGCTCCCCAGCCACCACTCGAGTGTGTGCGCGGGCGGAAGCTTGCTGATCCCGCGCACGATGCTGCGGGGCGAGGGCACGAACTCGAGCGCGAGGTATTCGTCCAATGCGACGGGGTCGATGTCGCGGCGCAGAGCGGGGTCGCATAGAAGCGACTTGAGCTCCGACGCGAACACCAGCCGCTTTCCGTCCACCGCGTAATGCAGCGGCTTGATGCCCATGCGGTCGCGCGCGAGGAGCACGCGCTTGCGGCGGCGGTCCAGGATCGCGAACGCGAACATCCCGTTCAGCCGCTCGACGAACGACTCCCCCCACTCCTCGTATGCGTGGGCGAGGACCTCGGTGTCGGACTGGGAGGTGAACTCGTGGCCGGCCGCCTCCAGGAGCTCGCGCAGCTCGAGGTGGTTGTAGATCTCTCCGTTCTGGATGACCCAGACGGTCGAGTCTTCGTTGTGGATCGGCTGGTGCCCGCCCTGAAGGTCGATGATCGAGAGGCGGCGGCTGCCCAGCGTCACGCCGTCGAGCTGGATTCCGCCTTCGTCATCAGGTCCGCGATGGACCATCGAGTCGCACATGCGGCCCACGAGATCCTTGCTCTCGGACGGATCACCGCCGGCGACGCCGCAGATCCCACACATCTACTTACGGGTGCGAACGACCGGCCTCCCGTTGGTGGCTGCGTGCTTGCGCGGAGATTGGCCCTCGATGACCTCCCGCACCGTGTACACCGACTTGCCCTGCGACTCGTGATACGTACGAATCGAAAGCTCGGCCAGCAACCCCATGAGGATGAACTGCACGCCCACGATGCCGAGGAACACCGCCAGCAGCAGGAGCGGGTTGTTGTGCGCGTACGGATATGGGGGCAGGAACTTCTGGATGAGAACCAGCGTGGCGGCCACGAGCGCCAGCGCCCACAGACCGAACGCCGCAAAACCAAAGAAATAGATGGGCTTCGTCGAGTACTGACCGAGGAGCTTGACGGTCATGAGGTCGAGCAGCACCCGCGAGGTGCGCGACAACGAGTACTTCGAGCTCCCAAATGACCGCTTGCGGTGGTTGACCTCCACCTCCGTGATGCGAGCGCCGACCCACGATGCGTACACCGGGATGAAGCGGTGCATCTCCCCGTAGAGCTTGACGTCCTGGATCACCTCGCGCCGGTAAGCCTTCAGCGTGCAGCCGAAATCGTTGAGGTGAACGCCCGTCACCCAAGCGATCAGCCAGTTGGCGATCCTCGACGGCAGGACTCGTGTGGTGTCGTCGTGACGGTTCTTGCGCCAACCGCTGACCACGTCGTACCCCTCGTTGATCTTGTCGAGCAGCCGTGGGATGTCATGCGGATCGTTCTGAAGGTCTCCATCCATGAAGACGAGGATCTCTCCCGTGCTGTTGTCGATCCCGGCTTGCACCGCGGCGGTCTGGCCGAAGTTGCGGCGGAAGCTGACCACGCGCACGTTCGCGTCGTGCAGCGCGAGCTGCGCCATCCTCTCGGTGCTCCCGTCGCGGCTGCCGTCGTCGACATAGACGATCTCGTACGGAACGTCCAGCCCCTGGAGGACCCCGCTCAGCTCTTCGTAGAGCGGCGCGATGCTCTCAGCTTCGTTGTAGACCAGGACGATCACGGACAGGTGCGGCACCGTCACGTAGCGGATTGTAGGTAAGCTCGGCGGGGCCATGACCGTCCGGGTTCTCGATCTTGGATCTTCACGGCGCGAGAGGACGCAGCCGCTGGCATGGTGGATCACCTCCGCCGCGCCATTGGTGACGGCGGCGGTCGCGTTCATCTGGATCCTGAACACGCAGCTGCTCCGCCTCTACTCCGTGTCGGCGCCGTCGTGGGACCTGGGGCAGACCCAGCAGCTCCTCTGGAGCCTCGCCAACGGCTATGGCTGGACGAGCAGCTTCGAATACGGCCACAACTTCCTCGGCATTCACCTCGAGCCAATCCTCCTGCCGATCGCAGCAGTCGAGCGCATCTGGCCGAGCCCGGTGGTGCCGCTGGTCTTCGCCGCGGCCGGGCTGGCCGCGACGGCACCCGCGGCATTTCTCATGTTTCGAGCCCTGCTGCAAGACCGGCGAGGCGGCCAATGGCTGGCGCTGGCGCTCGCCGTCCCGATGCCGTTCTGGGCCGCCACACAGCAGGCCGCCTCTTCTCAATTCCACCCGGAGAACCTGGCACTGGCGTTCGCGATGGTGGCGGTGTGGGCCGGGCTGCGCGCGAGGCCGTGGCTGCTGTGGACGCTGGCCGTGCTCGTCCTCAGCTGCAAAGAGGACCAGACCTACACCGCCTTCGTGGTCGGCCTGGTGGTGTGGCGGGTGGGTCCGCTGGCGATGAGACCGCACGGCCGCAGGGTCATGATCATGGCCGCAGCTTGGCTCGTGGTCGGTGTCGGCCTGTTTCAAGGGTTGGTCCGGGGCACGGGCTACTCGCCGGACGTCGCCTACTACTGGTGGGTGCTCAACCCGGCGGAACCGAACTTCTTCCTTCGCAACGTGATGCGACCTGACGCCTGGCTGGTGATCTCAGGCCTGCTGTTGAGCGTCGCCGCACTTCCGCTGCTGGCGCCGCGGTGGCTCCTCCTGGCGATCCCCCCGCTCATCGCGAATCTGATGAGCAGTCACGACGCGCAGGGACGGCTGCACCAGCACTACGTGATGGTGCTCATGTTTCCGGTGATCATCGCCGCGGCCTTGGGCGCGCGGCGGCTGCTGGCGATGCCGGCTGTGCGCGCCCGACTCCGGCCCACGGCCTGGCTCGCGGTCGCGGTGCCCGGCCTCGCCGTCGGGCTCTTTGCGGGCCAGCTGCCGCCCGCTTTCGGCGCGGACAACTGGCTCTTCACGCGTCCGCCGGCTGCAGACCGCCTGCTGGCCGCAACCAGCGTGATCCCGGCCGACGCCCCGGTGTACGCGGATGACGGCGCGGCCGTGTGGCTGGCCGACCGACGCCTCATCGAGGTCCTCCCATCGCAGCTTCCTTTGGGCCGCTACGTCGTCATCGACCGGGAGGACTGGGCGCACCGCCCGCAGGCGACCGCGGCGCGCGCGGACGAAATTGCGCTGCTGGCAGCCAGCGGTCGCCGGCTGCTGGTCGACGACGGGCGATTCCAGGTCTGGAGCCCTGAAAGCAGCTAGGGCGCTGGAGGCGCGCCCAGTCGAATGGTGGATCGGTCCCACCTTGCCGGTGCTGGCCGCAGCGTTGGCTTTCGCGTGGTACCTGCACGGCGAGCTGCAGCGCCTTTACGGCTTGACCGGCTCGGCGTGGGACCTCGCGTACGACCAGCAGGTCATCTGGAACGTCTCGGCCGGGCAGGGCTTCTACTCGAGCTTCGCACGGGCTGATTTTCTCGGCATTCACTTCGAGCTGATATTCGTTGTCCTGGCGGCTGTCGAGAGGCTTTGGCCCAACCCGGCGGTGCTGCTGATCTTCTCGTCGGCCGGCCTCGCCGCCACCGCGCCCGCCGCCTACCTCTTCTTTCGTGCTCTGCTGCCCCCGGATCGAGCGCAAACGCCGTGGGTGG
The DNA here is from genome assembly GCA_005883585.1 of Chloroflexota bacterium. Lineage (GTDB taxonomy): Bacteria > Chloroflexota > Dormibacteria > Dormibacterales > Dormibacteraceae > UBA10449. Next base: position 3,972 of record VBFD01000126.1, on the reverse strand, counting down.
CCGTCGCCCTGGCGGCACCGATCCCGTTCTGGGCCGCGATCCAGGAGACGGCGCGCGATTTCTTCCACCCCGAGAACATGGCCCTCGCCCTTGCCCTGCTCGCGGCCTGGGCTGGAATCCGCGGCCATCGGGTGGCGATGTGGGTTCTGTGCCTCCTCGTGCTGGCATGCAAGGAAGACCAGGTCTACACGGTCGGCGTGATCGGTTTGCTCATGCGCGTCTACGGAGCGCCGGAGATCCGCAAGCACTGGCGATTCATCGTCTATCTCGCCGCGGCCTGGTTCCTTATCGGCACTGGGATCGTCCAGCAGCACATCCGCAACGGCGGCTATACGGATTTCATCTATTACCGCTGGCTCTTCGGGCTCGACCCTTCCAGGGCTCCGACGCTGGACAACATCGTGGCCGCGATCTTCAATCCGCGGGCGCTGCCCACTCCGGCCGGGATCATCGCCGGCATGTTCGCGCTGCCCCTGCTGGCACCGCGGTGGCTTCTCCTCGCCATCCCGCCCTACCTCGCCGACGTCCTCAGCGGTCACGATCCGCAGAACCTCTTGTTCCTGCATTACGTGATGCTGCTGCTGTTCCCATTGGTCGTCGCGGGAGGAGTTGGCGCCCGCAGGTTCCTCGAGATCCGTTCGATTCGACCCGCCTATGCGCTGGCGGCGATCATCCCGGCCCTGCTCCTGTCGTGGGGCACCGGAAGGTTTCCGCCCATGGTGGGCTCCAACTCGACCGATTACTCGCGCCCGAATGCCGTCGCCCAGCTGGAGAAAGCGACTTCGCTCATTCCCGCCGACGCACCTGTGTCCGCGGACAACGGACTCGCGGTGTGGCTGGCGAACCGGCACACCATCAATGACTTCCCCGACAAGCTCGACGCGACCTGCTACGTGGTGCTCCAGCGCAACGCCTATGTCCAGTTCAGGAATCCGACCGACACCAACAATCCGGCCGTGCGCCAGGCGGCCATCGACGACCTGCCCGGCAGCGGCCGCCGGCTGCTCTACGACGACGGCACATTTCAGGTGTGGAGCCCGATCGGGGACTAGAGCTCCCCACCGGCGCTACGCGCCACCTCCCCACATGGTGGGGAGGCGACACCCTCGGTAGTCTTAAGGGTCCACCATGGCCTCAGTCACGCCGTCCGCCCCTTCCGTCCGGGAGCGTCTCGATCAGCTGTTCAAGCAGCGGATCGTGATCTTCGACGGGTCGATCGGCGTGCTGCTGCAGAAGCAAGGCCTCACCGAGGAGGACTGGCGGGGCGAGCGATTCCGCGACCATCCCAAGCTGCTCAAGAACAACGTCGACATCCTCAACCTGTCCAGGCCGGACGTGGTCAGCCGCATCCACCGCGAGTACCTGGAGGCGGGCGCCGACCTGATCACCACCAACACATTCACCGCGACCCCTGTCTCGCAGGCCGATTACGGGCTCGAAGACCTCACGTACGAGATCAACGTCGCGGGGGCACGGCTCGCGCGCGAGGCGGCCGCCGCTTACGAGAACACGTTCGTCGCCGGCTCGATGGGTCCCACCAACGTGACCCTTTCGCTCTCGCCCAAAGTCGAGGACCCGTCGTATCGCGACGTGACATTCGACCAGCTTCGCGATGGCTACGCAGTCGCCGCGCGCGGGCTGCGTGACGGCGGCGTCGACTTTCTGCTCATCGAAACCATCTTCGACACGCTCAACTCCAAAGCGGCGATAGCAGCGGTCAAAGAGGTCGCCCCGGAGCTGCCGCTCTTCATCTCGGTCACGATCGTCGACCGCAGCGGCCGGAATCTCTCCGGCCAGACGGTCGAGGCGTGGTGGAACTCGATCGAGCACGCTGACCCGTTTGCCGCGGGCATCAATTGCTCGCTGGGCGCCACCGAGATGCGGCCGTACATCGAAGCGCTGTCGCGCGTCGCGCCGGTCTACGTCACCTGCTACCCGAACGCCGGCCTGCCCAACTCATTCGGTGGCTACGACGAGGAGCCGCCGATCACGAGCCGCCTGCTGCGCGACTTCGCCGCGAGCGGCTTCCTCAACGCCGCGGGCGGCTGCTGCGGCACCACGCCCGAGCACATCCGCCAGATCCGCAAGGCGGTCGCGGGCCTTCCGCCACGACAGATCCCGGAACGAGTCGAGCGCGCCAAGTTCAGCGGGCTGGAGCCGTTCGAGATCGGACCCGACACTCGATTCGTGGTCATCGGGGAGCGGACCAACGTCACCGGCTCGATGAAGTTCCGCCGGCTGATCGAGTCAGGCGACTTCACCGGCGCGGTCCAGGTCGCGCTCGACCAGGTGCGGGGCGGCGCCAACCTGCTCGACGTGAACATGGACGCCGACCTCCTCGACTCCGAGGCGGCGATGACTCGGTTTCTCAACCTGATCGCCACCGAGCCCGAGATCGCACGCATACCGATCATGGTCGACAGCTCCAAGTGGAGTGTCCTGGAGGCGGGGCTCAAGTGCCTGCAGGGCAAGGGCGTGTGCAACTCGATCAGCCTGAAGGAGGGCGAGGATGCCTTCCTCGATAAGGCTCGCGTGGTTCGCGAGTACGGCGCGGCGGTCGTCGTGATGGCGTTCGACGAGAAGGGCCAGGCGGACACGCTCGAGCGCAAGGTCGGCATCTGCGAGCGCGCGTACAAGCTGCTCATCGAGAAGGCCGGCTTTCACCCGGCAGACATCATCTTCGACCCCAACATCCTCGCCATCGCCACCGGGATCGAGGAGCACGCAGGCTACGCGAAGGCGTTCATCGCGGCGACCACGGAGATCAAAAGGCGCTGCCCCGGGGTGCACATCTCGGGCGGGGTCTCCAACCTGTCGTTTTCGTTCCGAGGCAACGATCGCGTTCGAGAGGCGATGCACTCAGCGTTTCTCTATCACGCGATCCGCGCCGGCCTCGACATGGGCATCGTCAATGCCGGCCAGCTGGCCGTCTACGAGGACATCCCGAAGGATCTCCTGGAGCTCGTCGAGGACGTGATCTTCGACCGGCGGCCCGACGCCACTGAGCGCCTGGTGGAGTTCGCGAAGAGCGTGCACGGCGCCGGTACGAAGAGGGAGGTCGACCTCTCGTGGCGTGAGAAGCCGGTGGAGGACCGACTCGCGTTTGCGGTGCTGCACGGCGAGGTCGCGTTCATCGAGGACGATGCGGAGGAGGCTCGCCTGAAGTACGGCAAGCCGCTGCTGGTCATCGAGGGTCCGCTGATGGACGGGATGAAGGTCGTGGGCGACCTGTTTGGCGCCGGCAAGATGTTCCTGCCGCAGGTGGTGAAGAGCGCGCGTGCCATGAAGCGCGCGGTCGCCTACCTGCAGCCGTTCATGGAGGCAGAGAAAGAGGCGTCAGGGAGCCAGCAGGTTCGGGGCAAGCTGGTGATGGCGACCGTCAAGGGCGATGTCCACGACATCGGCAAGAACATCGTCGGCGTGGTGCTGGGCTGCAACAACTACGAGGTCCACGACCTCGGCGTGATGGTGCCCGCCGAGAAGATCCTCGACACAGCCATCGAGCTTGGGGCCGATGCGATTGGGCTTTCGGGCCTCATCACGCCGTCGCTCGACGAGATGGTCACCGTCGCCAAGGAGATGACGCGGCGTCAGTTCACGATCCCGCTGCTCATCGGCGGCGCCACCACGTCCAAGCAGCACACGGCGGTTCGCATCGCGCCCGCGTACAGCGGCTCGACAGTGCACGTGCTCGATGCGTCGCGCGTGATCGGAGTGGTCTCGGACCTGTTCGATGACGAACGACGCGTGGTTTTCGATCGCGACAACCGCGTGCTGCAGGAGAAGCTCCGGGCGCAGCACACGACGTCGAAGCGTCCGCTGCTGACGCTGGGCGAGGCACGGGCGAAGCGGGCGCGGCTCGACTTCAGCGACCTCCCTACCCCGCCGTTCACTGGCGCGCGCGCGATCGAACCGAAGCTTTCGGAGCTCCGTGCGTACATCGACTGGACCTTTTTCTTCCACGCGTGGGAT
>VBFD01000096.1:0-7316 GCA_005883585.1 Chloroflexota bacterium | reverse complement strand
GCCGCCGCGGCTCAGGCCGGCCACGACACCCTCGTCGCGCTCTACCCCAACCTCAACTCGAAGCTGAGCGCCGCCCTCGACCAGACGCTCGCCGGCGAGCTCGCGGCGATTCCGGACGGCGCTGCCAAGCAGCAAGGGATCCAGGTCGGTCATGACGTCGCCGCGCGACTGGTGGCCGACCGTGCCAACGACGGTTCCGCCAACACCCCACCACCATTCGTCGCCGGCACCCAGCCTGGTGACTTCCGGCCGGTTCCGCCAGCCTTCGCCGCCCCCGTGTTCACTGGCTGGGCGAACGTCACCCCATTCGTCCTCGACCGCGCCAACCAGTTTCGCCCTCAGCCCGAGGCGGCGCTGACCAGCCCGGCTTACGCCAACGCCCTCAACGAGGTCAAGAGCCTGGGCCAAAACACCAGCACAACGCGGACGGCCGACGAGACAGTTGCCGCCAAGTTCTGGGCCGGGCCGATCTGGAACACGTGGAACGAGATCGCCGACAACGCGGCCCTGGCCCACCACACGAACCTCGAGACCACCGCGCGCTTGTTCGCGGTCCTCAACCTGACCTTTGCCGACGGCGTCATCGCCTTTTACGACGCGAAGTACCACTACCAGATCTGGCGGCCGATCACGGCCATTCGCGCCGGCGACAGCATCGGCAACACGGCCATCGCCGGCGACCCGACATGGACGCCGCTCGCGACCACGCCGGCCGACCCCTCTTACCCCGGTGCACACAGCGTCATCAGCGCGGCCGGAGCGACGGTGTTGTCCTCGTTCTTCGGCAAGGACGACCAGATCCAGGTGACCTCCGACGTCGTGAAGGGCACCGTGAGGACCTTTGACAGCTACCAGGCGGTCATGACGGAAGCCGGCCTGAGCCGGATCTTTGCGGGCGTCCACACTCGGCTCGACCACGAGGCGGGCCTGGAGCTCGGCCGCGATGTCGCGCGATTCGTGCTCGGCGAGTCGAAGTCGTCCGACTTCGGCGTCGAATCCAAGTCATCGGACACCACCACCCCCGCCACCCCCATCCGTGGCACCGGCGGGTACTGACCAACCCCACCATTCATGAACAGGAGAAGCACTGACATGCGTTCAAACTTCGTTCTCACCGGCGGCCTGGTGGCCGCCGCGTTCATCGCCGCGGCATGCTCCCCCACCAGTTCGACGGGCCTTTATGGCCCGTCGAGTCCAGCGGCGAGCGCTGCTCCAAGTGCGGCACCGGTCGCGGCGCCCAGCGCGTCGCCGGCTCCGCCGGTCAGTTCGGGCACCGCAATCAACGTCGGGACGACGAATGTCGGCCAGGTTATCGTCGACTCCAACGGGCAGACCGTCTACCTGTTCGTGGCCGACAAGGGCGCCACGTCTAGCTGTAACAGCGCGAGCTGCGTGCAGTACTGGCCGCCAGTCCTCACCAACGGCGCTCCGCAAGCCGGAGCCGGCGTGAATGCGTCGTTGCTCGGCACCACACTCCGCGGGGATAGGACCACCCAGGTCACATACGGCGGCCACCCGCTCTACCGGTTCATCTCCGACAAGAAGGCAGGCGATGCGACCGGCCAGGGCGTCAACGCATTCGGCGCTCCCTGGTACGTCGTTTCGCCGTCCGGGGCGCAGATCGGATAGCCCTGTTCGCACATGAATACAAGGAGGTCACCGCACAGGATCAGGTTGGTTCTGCCGGTGACTCTCCCGAGGCGACTGCGTCATATGCCGAGGGCGGTGTATGTTCGATGCGGTGAGCGATAAACCGGAAACCGTGATTTCGTGGCGCGCCATCGGGGCGCGTTCGCCCGTAATCGCGAGCGATGGGGTCGAGGTCGGTCATGTGACCGAGGTGGCAGCGCTGCCCGAAGAGGACATCTTTCATGGTGTTGCGTTCGAGCACCACATACTCGGTCACCACTTCCTGGCACCGGCCGACGACATCGACAGGATCACCGAGCGGGCCGTCTATCTCAAATCGACCAGCCAGGCCGCCGAGAAGTACGAACGCTTCCATGAGCTGTACGTGAAGCGCCTCGGTCTCAGCGGGTTGTTCCGCTGGAAACATCTCGGCTGGAAGGACTCTTCGGAGTAGCTTCCACATCGCTTCGTGGACTAGGAGAAGGACGTTACAGGCCGCTCCTGAAGCACTCCGTCGACGTAGAGGTCGACCTTCTCGTTGTAGAAGCACAGCAGATTCTCGATTTTCGGGATCTCGGGAATCGGCCGCCGGTAGACCCACACGTAGTCCTTGAACGTCTTGTCACCCAGGCGCAGGTTCCAGTAGCCGGCGTCGCCCTTGTAGGGACAGTGGGTCACGGTGTCGGTCGATTCGAGCAGATCCATCCGCACGTCCAGCTTGGGAATGTAGTAACGGGTGGGTAGGCCGGTCTCGAACAGAAGCACCGGCCGGCTGGTCTCGGCGACGGTCTCGCCGTCGACCTCCACACGTACGCGACGCGAGCTGTGGACGGTGTCAACCCTCGTGTACGGATCCCGAGGGTGAACGAAGACCTCCTCGTCTTCCTCATACCAGGCGTCGATGGCGTTCCAGTAGAAGGCGATGTGGTTTTCCAGGGGAGCCAGGTCGCCGGCGGGCTCCGCGTAGCTCCAGGCAAGGTTGTCCACCGACCTGCCCGTGGCGGTCGAGCGCCAGCGCACAGTCCCTGAGGCGCCCGCGACTCCCTGCTCTCTAAGCGCCAGCAGGTCCATGCGCACGTCCGAGGTTGGAAACCAGTACACCGGAGGGCGCTTGGTCTCGAACACGAGCAACACCCGCTGGCTGTCGGCGATCGGTTGGTTGTCGAAGTACGCGCGCACCCGGCGCGGGCTGTACTCGATGTGCACCCCGTCCTTGAGTCTCGCCCGCTCAGCAGCCGGCCGCGCACGCGTCGCCTCTTTCTGATTCGTCGTCATTTGTGTCTCCTTCACAGGCCGTGTTCGGCCCCGTTTGCCTTCCAGGTCCGGAACGTCGCCAGCAGGTCTCTCTGCGCTTCAGCCGAGATCGACTCCTCGCTGAGCTTGCCCAGCAACCGGATCGTCATGCGCATCTGCTCAATGTAGGCCTCGCATCCTGAACACGTGCGCACGTGAGCGTCGAAGCGCGATCGGTCCGGCTCCAGCAGGGTTCCATCCAGGTACTCAGTGATCAGCTCCACGAGCTCCTGGCAGGTCATCTCGGTGGTCGCGTGACGCATATGCCTCTCTGTCATTGCTGTAGGTAGCGCTCCATGGCGGCCCGTACTCGGGAGCGAGCACGGTGCAGCAGGACTCGCTCATTCGTATCCGAAATCGCCAGCACGTTACAAACCTCCGCTCCGGAATAACCAAGGACATCGCGCAGTGTGATCACCTCGCGCTGCCTTTCGGGCAGATCAGCCACGGCGCTGCGTACCTGGTCGAACATCTCCCCCGAGAGCAGGCGAGCCTCCGGCATCCCGGACCAATTCGACGGCGGGGACCACCAGTGACCGGGCCAGGGATCGGAAGCGCCGCGAAATCGATCTGGGTCCACTGATGCACCGGAGTCGTGCCGCGCTTGCTGCATCCCTGAAAACGGAGTCGTGCGCGCTTCTTCACTACCTCGCCGCTTGGCGCGGTTGATGACGATGCGCATGATCCAGGTCTTCAGCTGCGAACGTCCTTCGAAGCGTCCTATGCCGTTGAGGACGCCAAGCCAGGCCTCCTGCACGACTTCCTCGGCAATGGCGCGGCTCCCCACGTAAGTCAGGGCGACCTGGAGCATCGCGGATTGGTATCGGTTGACGAGCTTCGTGAAGGCGTCCTCATCGCCCGCGCGCAGCGCGAGTACGAGCTCCAATTCGTCCGTCGGCAGCGCAGCAGTGATCGAGGTCATGAAGCCCTTCAAAACGACGAACCGCGATTGGGGCCGCGATGTTCCGTGCCACGAGCACATGTAACGGATCGGGTGGCGGCGTGACTGTACCGGTGTCGCGACAGACCCGAATTCGTAAATCAAGAGTCGAAAGACGAGAAGAGGAGAAGATCAGTTTGAGACGAAGTTTCTTCAAGTTAAGTTGGCTGGCCGCAGCATCTATTGCGGCCGTGGTCTTGTCACTGGTGCTCGTGACTCGTGAGCAGCCGGCAGCATCAGCCGGAATTTCTGGCAACGCTGGATCGGCTAGCGGACTGGGGCAGCTGACGGGGTTGCTTCCAACCCAAAACCTGGTCCTGGAAAGCGCGCTCCAGGTCGACCTGAGTCACGAAACCGTTCGTCTGCCCTTGTACAAGGGAACCGCCAACGGCCACACCGTGTGGTTCGTCCTGACGGAGGCATCCGATGTTGGACTGGCGCACAACAGCGGCCTGAACTATGCCCCCAAGCTCGCGAACATCGCGATCAGCTGTCCTCAGTGCGTGCAAACAGTCACCCTGGATTCGCCGTCGGCCGACGCGAACAAGTTCGGGCCGGCGGTCGTCAACTTCAAGGGCGAGCCGGACTTCACCCCAACGCGCACGTTGGTACCAGGGCCCAACGGCTTCCCGCCGGCGTCGTTTTCGCCCGGCGCGGTGGCAGGCCCCGGATACAGCCCGTTCATTCGGATCGCTGGGTCCGACGTTGTCTACAGCGCTCCCATCGTGGCGACCGGAGACGGACCGTTTGACGTGACGACCCACACCAACACCGGAGACCGCGTGCTCGGGATTCACATCGCTCCCCCGCCACCGCCCGGACAGTTTCTCGACTCGTGGGTCGACCTCCTGCTGGTGAAGGGCTTCGACGCCGGCCAGCCCATCCTGTACCTCAGCACCGAGGCCGACGACCCGTTGGCTTCGGTCCTGGAGCGGTCCACCTATGTACCCGCCCTCGCCAACGCTGCGTACAACGGTGGCGATGATTTCCTCGGCTCAGCTCGCGAGCGCCTGTTCGGCTTCGTCAATGGACAAAGCGGCGCAAGCAATCCTCAGGCACAGGGGTTCGTGAACATCGTTCTCAACGGCCACGCCGCAGAGGACGCCTCCGCCTCCAACACCGCGTTGATCGACGCGCTGCGCAAGGGTGGCGACCTCCTGAACGTGTTCGGCGATTTTCCAACCCTCAAGGATCCACGGCACGCGGATGCGTACAGCCCACTGTGGGACGCGCAGCTCGGTCAGTGGACGCAGAAAGCAATAGACCAGGGTCTCGACAAGCGGCAGATCGACGAGAACGTCGTCTTCAACCTCGCCGCCACTCGCCCCGACCTCATTACCGGCCCCGGCGGTGCCCCCTATGGCAGCGTCGGCATCGACATCAACTGCGCAGTGATCGGCTTCATCGATGAGGCTCCGACAGCGAACCTCGTCGCTCCGGCGCCCAACTCGCAGTTCCCTCCCCGCTAACTGATCACCCGTTCAAGCATTCAGATCGACCCGCGGACCCGGTTCTTCCGGGCTCCGCGGGTCACCGTTAGCATCGAATCTGCATGAAGGTTGGCGACCTCGACGTAGCTCGGATCGGGCTGGGTACAAACCGGCTCACGAAACCACCGGAAAACGTCGCGTTGATCCGGGCTGCAGTTGCCGCTGGAGTGCAGATGATCGACACCGCTCACCTGTACACGGGCGGACAGAGCGAGGAGACGATCGGCGAGGCACTCTCCCCCATCCCTGAGGGCTGCATCGTGGCGACCAAAGGCGGGTTCGGTGGCGCCGGACGCGGCCGGCCAGAGGTGTTGAGCGCCGAGATCGAGCAGAGCCTCCGCGCGCTGAGAACAGAAAGCATCTATCTGTACTACCTGCACCGCGTCGATCCCGAGACCCCGCTCGAAGAAAGCCTCGCCGCGATCAAGGAGTACCGAGACCGCGGCAAGATCCGGCACGTAGGCATCTCGAACGTCGACATCGACCAGATCGAGCGTGCCCGGCGGGTCGTTCCCATCACCGCGGTCCAGAACCACTACAACCTGTCGGAGCGCACGTCCGAGGAGGTCGTCGACTACTGCGCCGGCGAAAACATCGTGTTCGTGCCGTACTATCCGCTGCGCGCCGAGGGTGGCCGTGCTATTGCCGGGATCGCCGAGCGGCACGGAGCAACACCGCAGCAGATCACGCTCGCGTGGCTCCTGCGCCGATCCCCGGTTATGCTGCCGATCCCTGGCACGCTGTCGCCGGCGCACCTGAAGGAGAACGTGGCGGCGGCGAAGATCGAGCTGACCGATGCCGAGTTCGAGGCGCTCCGCTAGAGGAGATGGCGCTGCAGCAACTCTGTGAGTTGCGTCGGGCTGATGTTGCCCCCGCTGCAGATCAGAGCCACCTTGCGGCCCTGGAGACGCTCTCTCAATTTGAACGCGCCGGCGAGCGCAGCTGCACCGGCGCCTTCGACCAACGTGCGCGTCTTCTCGATCATCAGCGCGGTGGCAGCGTCGATCTCATCGTCGGTGACGAGCACGAAGTCGTCGAGCAGGCGGCGCAGGATGCGTTGCGGCAGCTCGAACGGAGCGGCCGTGGCCAGGCCTTCAGCACGAGTCCGGTTGGGCGCCTCACGGGTCTCGCGGTTCTTCCAGCTGAGGTAGGCCGCAGGCGCCTCCGCGGACTGGACCCCGACGACCTCGATCTGGGGGTTCACGGCCTTGGCGACGATGCAGGCGCCGGCAGCCCCGGACCCTCCGCCAATGGGCACGATGAGGACCTCGGTCTGAGGCTGCTCCTGCAGCAGCTCCAGCGTGTGCGTGCCCACGCCGGCGATCAGATGGGGTTCGTCTCCCGAATGGATGTAGCGATAGCCATGCTCTTCAGCGAGCCGGCTGGCGTTGAGCCGAGCATCGTCATACCGTTCGCCCTTCAAAACCACCTCGGCCCCAAGGTCCCGCATCGATTCGACTTTGACCGGGTTCGCGTTCTCTGGCGCGCAGATGATCGCGCTCACTCCGAAAAGGCGCGCGGCGTAGGCGACTGACTGGCCGTGGTTTCCGGTTGATGCGGCGATCACTCCTCGATCGCGCTCCTCGTTCGTGAGCCGGCTCACGAGGTTGATGCCTCCGCGGACTTTGAAGGCCCCGGTCGGGTTGTGGTTTTCGTGCTTGACGTGGACTTCGGCGCCGACGAGGCGGTCAAGCGACGGGTAGTGTCTGAGCGGGGTGGGCTGGAGGTAGCTGCGGATTCGCTTTGCGGCGTCAAGCACATCGGCAAATGTCGGTTCGTACAACTCGGGCATGTCTAACGATCAGACCATGACACGGCGCCTCGTGCGAACGGGACGAGCTCGGTCAGATCGTCGACCGTCAACGAAGCTCCCGCTTCGGTCAGTTCTTTTGCGGTTGCCGAGCCGCTGGCGACGCCGACCACCGGCATCCCGGCAGCAACGGCCGCTTGCATGTCCCAGATCG
>VBFD01000179.1:0-2276 GCA_005883585.1 Chloroflexota bacterium | reverse complement strand
TGAGGCGCGGCTAGAGCTTCACCGACGCGGAGCCATCCGCCGGGCTTCTCCGGTGGGATCGATACCGTCGGCCATTCGCTGCAGGAAACGCGCGAGCATCCCCGTCCTCGAGTGCGCGTAACGCACGACGTGGTCGGCTTCGTGCATGCGCTGCCGCTGCTCGGCGATGTGACGAGCGGAATCCTCGGGCAAGTAGTTGGACGGGTCCATCGGGTTCATGACTCCCCCTTCAGTTGTTGTCGAGGCGGTTCAGCGTCTCGATTTATCAATTTGACTCGAGGCGCTTAAGCGCCTCGTCGATGTCGATCTCGCCGCGTGCAACCTGTTCCATGAGCTCCACGCGCGTCGGCTCCGGGACGACAGCCGGCCGGTCGATGCCGATCTTGCTCAGCAAGGCGTCGAAGCGCGCCCGGGCAGTCGGGTAGCTGACACCGAGATGGCGCTCCAGCTCCTTCATGTTCCCGCGTGACGAAAGGAACACACGAAGGCCACGCTATTCGACCGCCACGCGGACGCTGCCGAGAGTGCAGTCGATGTCGAGCGTTCCGGCGCCGTCCCCGAGCATGGCCTGGTTGCTGCCAGAGCGGGTGATCCCCTCGCCTTCAATGGCGACATCGCCCATCGTGGTTCGCGCGGTGATGCTCACGCTGGACCTGCGGGCGAGGCTCACTTTGACCTCTCCCATGTTGCAGCGGATGGAGCTCGCGCCCGAGTCGAGCTGGCCTGAAGCCTCCACGTTGCCGGCGACGACGCGCAGCCTAATCGGCCCGCGGAAGTCGTTGACCCTGCAATTACCCGCCTGAACCTCCGCAGTAAGAGCACTGTGGATGCCGTCGATCCGGACGTTTCCGGCCTGCACGCGGGCCACCAGCGGCACCGTGGGATTCATCCGGATCGTCAGCGTTTCGCCGAACGCGTTGGCACGACCGGCGCGACGGATGAACTCGAAGCTGTCGTCGCCGAATCCGGACTGCTCGATCAGCATCGTGTCGCCGTCCTGACGGATGCGGTGCGGGCCGTCCGCAACGGCGAAACTGACGCTTGGGTCGCCTATCACCTCGGTGTTGCCGAGACGGGACACGACTTTCACTTGCTTCGGGCCGGCTGACGGGGTGGGAGAAGTGACCGGGGAGGGGCCGGCCTCGAGCCCTTCGAGGCGGGCGGCGCCTTCTTCCGGGGAGATCGTCCCCGAGGCAACCTGATTGACGATTTCGCGCTGCAGGTCTCTCATGGCTCAAATTAGAAACCAACACTTGCTAATTTGTCAAGTATCAAAACAAAACTGACAGATTGAGCTGGGAATTAAGCTGAATCCCGCGATGCGGACCACCTCAACACGCGGAACCGCGGCCGGATGGGTCGCGATCGCGGTCCTCTTCGCGGCGACCACCTGCGTCGAGAGCATGTCCTGGACGCAGCTCACCGCCTACACGCCGCTCTACCTTCGAGAGCTGCACGTGCCCGCTGCCCAGGTGCCGGGCTGGATAGCGGCGATGTCCAGCCTCGGATGGATCCTCGCGCTGCCGCTGGCGCCCTTCTGGGGAGTGCTGGCCGACCGCTACAGCCGCAAGCTCGTCATCGTCCGCAGCGCCGCCATCGAGGCGCTCGTGTTCGCCGGGTGGGCGCTGGCGACCACGCCGGTGGTCGCGCTCGGGTTCAGATCGCTAAACGGTTTCATCCTCGGCAATACCGGCGTGATGCTTGCCGTGCAAGCGTCGACGACGCCGAAGCAAAGGCTCGCCCTCGCCATCGGCATCGTCGGCGCCGGCTCGCCGGCGGGGCGCGCTTTGGGTCCGATCCTCGGCGCCGCGCTGGTGCACGTGATCGACGTGCGCGGCATGCTGCTCGTCGATGCGGCGCTGTCGCTGTTGATGGCGATCCTGCTGACCGTGGTCATGCGCGATCCGGAGCACGAGCGCCCCGCCGACCTGCGCGTGCTCAGCCTCCTCCGCGGCGCGCTGGACGAAATCCGGAGCAAGCCGCTCGTCTGGCGGCTCTTCCTGGCCACCGCAATCACCCAGGTCGGCTTGTGGACGGTCCTGCCCTATGTGCCGATTTACATCGCGCGGCTCGCCCCGGGCAATGCCGTGACGGCGGTCGGCGTTGTGCTGTCATCGGTCGGCCTCGGTCAGGCGATCGCCTCGCCCCTCTGGGGTCTGGCCATTCAACGGCTTGGACATCGCGCCGTCCTCAACGCGACGTCCATCGGCGCAGCCACCGCACTGACAGCGGTCGCCTTGAGCCATTCCCTGCCCGTGTTCGCACTGGCATTGGTG
>VBFD01000095.1:0-19306 GCA_005883585.1 Chloroflexota bacterium | reverse complement strand
TACACCCGCGAGAGCGCGCCTTCCATGTGCTACGAGCAGGCGGTCAACAACAGTGGGCAGAACGTCCAGATCGTGGTGAGCAACGTGCCCGGCGCAACCTCCTACAACATCTACGCGGTTCCCCCGAACAACCGATGCGCGGGTCCGTTCGGCCTGGTCGACACGCTTCCGGTCAGCGGCATCCCGAGCAACAGCGATACCCGACTTTGTCCCGCGTTCAGTGGCAGTGGATGCAGCCTCGGCCTCGAATCGATCACCCTGGACGCCAACGACCTGGGCCCGCCGTTTGCGCCCAATGCCCTCGCCGCCCCGGGTGTGGTCGGCGCCTATCCCCCGACCAGTGAAACGGCGCCACTCCTGTCCGGGTTGCCGAATCAGAATCCCGGCCGGGGCGCCGGTGCGGCGGGGGATCGCGCCAACGAGAACAACTGCGAAACGACCGGCGGCGTTTACGCGACCTGTCCGAACGCCGTGACCCCCGGCGCCGTCGAGCTCTATCTCCCGGCGGGCGGCTGCATCAACGCCACCAGCGGCGGGGACAACTTCATGTTCAGCGGCTACCAGTACGACTGGCTCGTCGTGTACGGGCCGGGATCCGCGTACGCCCCCGCCAACACGTGTGCCGGCGTCCTGAGCGCGGGCGGAAATTCCGCTTATATGGGTCTGGTTTACATGCCGTCTGCTTCAATGTCGATCACATCTCCTTATGTATTCGAAGGTGGGTCGGGCGGCCTCATCGCAAACTCGGTGTCCTTCACCGCGTCGATGCCGACCATCACCCTCAACAAGGGTTTCGCGCCTGTGCCGCCAGCGGCCAGGCTCACCGGCTGAGGTGCAACCAAGCGTGCAGCGCGGGCAGGCCATCGTCCTGATCGGCATCATGGTCGCGGTCGTGGTCGGGATGGCCGCGCTGGCGGTCGATGGTGCTCGTGCATATGCCCTCCGCCGTGACCTGCAGGCCGCAACCGACGCAGCAGCGCTGGCCGCCGGTGACAGCTTCCAACAACGGAGCAACTACACCGTCGCTGAGCAGGCGGCGACGACGAGCTTCGGCACCAACCTCCGGCTGTACGCGAGCCCGTCCTGCACGCCCGGTTATGGGTCGCCCGGTGCAGCGCCGCGCACGATCACGTGCACGTACTCGGATGGAACCGTGCTGACCCAGGTGGTAGCGGCTCTTGGACCTGCGGGCGTCCAGTTCACGATCAGCGGGGCTCGCGCGCTCGTGCTCCAGTTCGCCCGCATCCTCACCGGTGGAACCTCGCCGCAGCTGGCCGCGACAGCTTCCTCCGGCGTCAACAACCTGCTGTACACGCCCACGGTGGCCGCCCTCAGCCAGGCGGGGTGTGGAGGGATGCCGGGCAACGCGATCACGACCGCTTCCGGTGGCACCCTCAACATCTTCGGGGACATGGTGTCGAGCGGGTCGATTTCGGTCGCGGGATTGGCGTCGGTCACAGGCGATGTCTACGCTCGATGCCAATCGTCGATTCCCGGCGTCACCACGGCCTGCTTCCCGAGCGGGAACTCGACGCCGTGCACGTACCCTGACACGGCCGGCGTCACACGTTCCGGGTACAACTTCATCGATCCCAACTACCCGCCTCCTCCCGTCGTGGGTGGAGCGCAGTCAAGGCCGCCAAGCGGCGGGGGACCCGTGGTGCTTTCGCCTGGCACGTACGCGATGGACCCGGCTTTCGGCGCGAGCCTCTGCTATTTCCTTGCGGGCGGTGTTTACAAGTGGCAAGGCGGCTACACGAACAACGGGAGCTTCGTGTCCAACGAGCTGAGGCCGCCCGATGAGCCTCTATACAACAACGACACCATCCCCTCCGGCCACCAGCAGTGGAATGCCGATGGCACCAATTGCGCCGGCTCCGCTCAGGTCACGGTGGTTTCCGGGCCAAGAGGAATTGCCACAGGCAACTGGTCGTTCGTGCTCACTTCGACTCGAACGGGGATCTACAACGGCCAGTTCTATGCCCGCGAAAGCGCGCCATCAATCTGCTACACAGCAAGGATCAACGGCAGCGGCCAGAACTTCATGGTCGCGGTGAGCAATGTGCCCGGAGCATCTGGATACAACATCTATGCGGCTCCAGGCGGCTCGTGCAGCGGGCCGTTCGGCCTCGCTAAGAGCCTTCCTGTTTCCGGCACTCCGCAGAACAACAACACGGCAGGCTGCCCCGCCTTTTCGGGCAGCAGCTGCAGCCTCGGATACGAATCCATCAACCTGGACAACAACGACCTCGGGCCCCCGTTTGCGCCGAACGCGCTGGCGGCGCCGGGCGTCGTGGGTTCCTATCCGCCCGACGGCGAGAGCGCGCCCTTGAGAAACAACCTTCCCAACGAGAACGCGAACCGCGCGGCTCCGCCCCGCGGCGACCGCGCCAACGAAAACCAATGCGATACCGTCGGGGGAGCGCTCACTTCTTGCGCTGGGCCGATCACCCCGGGAGCGGTTGCCTTCGTCATCCCGAACGGCGGCTGCCTCAACGACACGACCAGCGGCGACAACGTCATCTTCAGCGGCTACCAGTACAACTGGATGGTCGTCTACGAACCTGGCAACGGCTACCCGCCGGCGAACACATGCAGCAATTTCATCGGCGCCGCCACGGACTCCGCGTTCATCGGGTTCTTTTACGCGCCGGCCGCGGCCATAACCATCTCGAAAGCCTCGAGCTTCCGGACGGACGAGGTGGGTGGCGTGATGGCTTACACGCTGACGTTCACAGGCCAGCTGCCGACGATCCTCGGGGACCCATCCGAATACGGGCCCGTGCCCCCGGCGGCCCGGCTAACGGGTTAGGCCGCTTAGGTGACCTCGGCCTCGCGTGCGGGGGCATGCTCGCGCGGCCGCGGCCGCTCGGCTGCCACACCGTCGGCGCCGATCTCGTGGAGTCGCGCGTGGACGCTCGCGGCCGCCTTGGTGTCGCCAAGCTCGTCGTAGCGGCCAAGAGCACCGTTCCAGGCGGCCTTCGCGTCGTTGTTGCGTCCCAGGCCCCAGAAGGCCTGCCCCCGGAGGGCCAGTGCCTCGGCCCGTTCGCGGATCTTGTCGCCGGGGAGGAGCTGCAGGGTCAGCTCGATCAGGCGCAGCACCTCTTCGAAGGCGCCGACCGCCATCGCGTTCGCTGCCGCTTGAGCCAGGTAGTCAGACGTCTTGAGCGGGTCGGCAGACGTGCCCGCCTGATAGAGGTGATGAGCGATCTCGGCGGCCTTCTCGGTGGCGCTCTTGCCGTATCCGCGTTCGAGAGTGCCGGCCACCGCGAGGTGGTACGCCTGCAAGCGCGGCAGCGGCAGCACGGCGAGGACCCGCTGGCGCACCAGGTCGTGACTGAACCGGAATCGATCCGCCCCCGCGGCGGTCAAGAAGTGACTGCGAGTGGCCTCATCGATGGCGTCGCGCAGCTCGTGGCCTGACAACTCGCCGAAGGCTTCGAGCAGCGGGATGTCGAAGTCACGACCGATGACGGCCGCGGCGACCAGCATGCGCTGAGCCGGCTCGCTGAGCCTCTCCAGCCTGCGGCCGATGATGCCGCGAACGCTGTTGGCCAGCTCGAGGTCCTCTTCCGTGAAGCTCGCCTGCACGCGCCCATGGCCGCCCAGCATCGACTCGGAATCGGCGATGTAAAGGTAGGAGTGCTCGACGAAAAGCGGGTTGCCTTCTGTCGCGGCCTGGATGCCGATGAGCTGCACGGGCGTCAACGCAGTCTCGCCCAACACGTGGACCATCTTTTCGACCTCGCGGTCCGTCAGCCGGCCCAGCGACAAACGCTGCGCGCGGCGCCTGCGCAGGAGGCGGGAGGCGGCGATCGTGAAGGGGCGCGCCGAGTCGAGCTCTGACTCCCAGTACGTGCCGAGGACGACGACACGGCTTCCGGCCAAGCGCTCGGCAATGTCGCGCAGCAGGAGAACCGTCTCCTCGTCAGCCCACTGGAGGTCGTCCAGCACCATGAGGAGCGGCTTGCCTCCCTGGCATCCGGTAAGGAATTCGAAGACAGCGCGGAAGAGCTGCTCCCGGAGCTTGTCCGCCGGCACTTCGACCGGCTGGCCCATCCCGCGCACCTTCTGGCGGAGGCCGGGGACGAGCTGCGCGAGCAGAGGACCATTGGCGCCGACCGCCTCTTGAAGCGACTTCACGCCGGCGCTCGCCACCGCCGCGGCGAGAATGTCGCGGAACGGACTCAATGGCGTGGTGTCCTGCTCGGCGCAGCGGCCGCTCAGCACCCACCAGCCCTTCTTCGCCGCCTCGGAGGCGACCTCGGAAGCGAGTCGCGAGGCGCCGATGCCCGGAGCGCCGGCGATGAAGAGCATGCCGCCTGAACCGGTAGCCGCGCGGTCGAGCGTCATGCGGATGTCGAGGCGCTCTTGCTCGCGGCCGACGAAGCCGTCGCCGGTGGGCAGGACCGGTGTCGGCGACGGCACTTCGCTGGCGGTCACGTCGTGCAGGCGGAAACGGTCGGGGAACCCCTTCAGCTTGTAGCGGCCGCGATAGCCGAACTTCATCTCCGCGACCGGGCCGACCAGCTCGCGGACGACCTCGGAGACGAGGATCTGTCCGCCTTTGGCCTTGCCCGCAACGCGCGCGGCGACGTTGACGGCGGCGCCGAAGATGTCGCCCGCCTCCTCGACCACCTCGCCGGTGTTGATCCCGATGCGGATCTTCAGCTTGCGCTCGGGGTTCTGCTTGCTGTACTCCGCGATCGAGCGCTGGATCTCGAGGGCGCATTCGACCGCGTGGCGGCTCGAGCCGAAGCTGACCATGACGCCGTCGCCGAGGCCTTTGATGCGGCGACCAGCGTGCTCGGTGATCTTGTCCTCGATGATCGATTCGTAGGCCTTCATGATCTCGTGCGAGAGCGTGAAGCCCCGGCTCGAGAGCATCTGGGTCGAGCCCTCGACGTCGGTGAACATGATCGTCACCGTGCCTTCGCTCTGGCCGGCGGACAGGCTGCTGATGATCGTCTCCGGCGTCAGCGCTTGCGCGGGGTTGACGGTTTGGCCGAGGCCTTCGGCCACCGCCCTCAACAGCGCGGGGTCGGCGCGGAAGCCGGCCTCACCCTGCGGGTACTTGACCAGCTGCAGCAGGCCGGCCTCGACCGCCTGGCGCAGCTCGCGCCCGGCCGACTCCTTGCTCAGCTTGTTCGGCGCTGCGTAGTCGCTCGACTTCAGCTCGGCGCCTTCGAAGGCCTGCGTGATCGCGGGGGCCAATCTCAGGTTGAGGCCCTTGCGGGTGATGAGGCTTTCGATGATGGCCTGGATTCGGCGGGTGGCGCCGGTCCCGGTGGGGCCCGTCGCATGTGTTATCGGCAGCATTCCGGCAAAGCCGCTGCTGGCCGCGGCCGCCATCTGTCCGAGCGCGCTTGTTGCGCGGGCCATCGCCGTGGCCGCCTGGAGCGCCTGCGATGCCGCGAGCGCGTTCTCTCCGGCGCTGGGGGGTGACGCCTGAGCTTGTGAAGCGGCGGGCGCCGCGGCGCGCGCGGCGGCGATCAACTCCGGCGGTAGGTCGAACGAGGGCTGAGCCGGCGCCGGTGCCGATGCGCGCGGGTATGCGACCGGGGGCGGAGCCTCGTAACTCGGCGCCGGAGATGTGCCCGGTGCGGCCGCCTGGGCGGGCGCCGCGGCCTGCAGGTCGGCAACCGCCGACCGCGCCGCGTCGATCAGCTTGCGCATCTCCTCCTGCATCTCCGGGGTGGATGCCATCGTCTGCGCGGGCGCGGATTCCGATGCCTGCACAGTGTGCGACTGCTGGTGCGGCCTCAAATCGCCGGGCCGGTCGGAGCTGAACGGCACCACGACCACCTGGCGGACCACGTTCTCGGTGCCGCGCGCCGCGGCCATCAGCGGGTCCTTGACGACCGGCATCATGCTGTCCGACCCCGCGGGCACGAACCTCGACTTGACGGGATCGAAGAGATCCTTGTCGACCTGCACGCCGTAGAACGCCGCCTTGTCGAGCGATGTCGGGACGTAGCCGGTGGCGTTGTACTCGAGCCGCAGGTCCGATCCCATGCCGAGCAAGAAGATGTCGCGAAGGATCGCGCCGTTGGCGTCGTAGCCGACCACCTCGGCGATCTGCGCGATCTTCCTCCGGCCGTCGGGCATACGGGCCTGATGGACGATGAGGTTCACGGCCGAAGCGATCTGCGCGCGCACCGCTTCGAACGGAATGTCGATGGACGCCATCATCACCATCGTCTCGAGGCGGGACAGCGCGTCACGCGCGGAGTTGGAGTGGATCGTCGACATGCTCCCGTCGTGGCCGGTGTTCATGGCCTGCAGCATGTCGAGCGCCTCGGCGCCGCGGACCTCACCGACCAGGATCCGATCAGGGCGCATCCGGAGGCTGTTGCGAAGCAGCTGCCGGATCGTCAGCTCGCCTTTGCCTTCGACGTTGGGCGGCCGGTGCTCGAGGGCGATGACGTGCGGGTGGTCGATCTGCAGCTCGGCGGCGTCTTCGATCGTGATCACGCGCTGGTTGTGAGGGATGAAGCGCGCGATGACATTGAGTGACGTGGTCTTGCCGGACCCGGTGCCGCCGGAGACAAGCACGTTCATACGTCCGAGCACGGCTGCCTTCAGGAACTCCGCCATCGCGGGGCTGAGGCTGCCCTCACGTGTGAGGTCTTCCATTCCCAGCACCGCGTCCTTGAATTTGCGGATGGTGAGTGCGGCGCCGTGGATCGCGGCCGGCCTGATGATCGCGTTGACGCGGCTTCCGTCCGGCAGGCGGGCGTCCACCATGGGGTTGAGGCCGTCGATATGCCGGCCGGTGGTGGCGACCATGCGCCGGATCGTTTCCAGGAGCTGGTTCTCGTCCTCGAATCGCACCTCGGCTTTGGTGAGGACGCCGCGGCGCTCGATGAACACCTGGTCGGGGCCGTTGACCATGATCTCGCTGACGGAGCGGTCGTGGAGGAGGCCGTCGAGGGGTCCGTAGCCGACCGCCGCGCGCAGGATGATGTCGGCGAGCGTCGTCTTCTCGGGAGCGCTGAGCTCGATGCCGTCCTCGGCCAGGAAGCGGTCGAGGTGAGTGCGCACCGCGCGCGAGAAGGCGAGGGTGTCGCCCGTCGTGAGGCCGACGTCGCGGATGAGGGCGAGCCGGTCTCGAAAATCGTTCGCGAGCCGGTTGAGGTCGCGACCTTGCCGAGCCGCTGCTTCCATGATGTCGCTGCGGCGGCGGAGAGGCCGGGCCACGTCGGTGGTGCTGTTCCATGTGTCGACGAACTGCATCTCCAGCAGCGCTGCGGATGCGGCCACCGCAGGGATGATCCGCTGCCGCTCGGTCAGGCGGATCTTGATCGCGAGCCCGGAGCTGTCGCCTGACTGGCTATCTTCCATGTAGGCGGCGATCCATTCGCCGTCGCGAAATCTCAGGATCGATTTACGGGCGGAACTCTTGTCTCCCGGGTCCGCCTCGAGGCCGGGGTCGTCCAGCGACCCCAGGACGACATATTTGATGTCGCGCGCGGGAATCCAGCGAGCGCGATCGGAATCCGGGGGCGTGAAGATCGGAAAACCTTCGGTGGTGAGGATGCGTGCGTCCGACTCCCCATCTTCGAAGCCGCCGTCGAGCCGGTGCACCGACACCTTGATTCGCGTGCCGTGCCGGGTATCGGCCCGCTGCTGCAACGTGGCCGGGCCGGGCGGCGGGTCGGCCGCCGGGAGTTGTTCGCCGCCGGTGGCCTGCGCGGTCTCCACGTCACTCATCGCGGTTCTCACTCATCGGACAAGCAATCTCACGCGATGATAGCCCCGGCCTGCCGCCATCCGACCCCGTTAAGCCGCACACATGGAGCCTCATCTGGAAGACCCATGGCGATCGGGAGGCCGGCGGCGATCGAGCACCCATTTCGAGCCTGGCATGCGCTTGGCCACGCCCTTGACCTCGGCGGCCCGAGCCGCCAGCGCGGCCGCGCTCGCGTAGCTGCCGGCTTCGGCGATGACGACCCCGATCGAGACCGACACGAACTCGGCCCGGATCTTGTTGCCGTTCCGCTCCTCGTATTCGATCCAGCCCCGCTCGCGGTCGAGCAAGTCGTACAGGGCGGGCACCGCGGCGTCGAAACGCTTGGTGATCTCGTTTGCGATCGGCTCCGCGAGCTGAGGCTCGGTGAGGACGACGAAGTCGTCCCCCCCGACGTGGCCGGCGAAGTGCCGCTTGGAGGGATTCTCCTCGAGCACCTCGAGGATGATCGTCGACAGCGTCTTGATCACGTCGTCACCGCGAACGAAGCCGTAGTGGTCGTTGTAGCTCTTGAAAGCGTCGATGTCGGGGTAGAGGACCGCGAAGCGATCCTGGCTGACGAGCCGATTTGTGATCTCGCGCAGGATGTCGGAGTTCCCGCTCATGCCGGTCAGCGGATTCAGCTCGCGAGTGGTCGTGGCTCGCGTGATCACCGCGCGCAAGCGAGCCACCAGCTCTTCAGGGATGAAAGGCTTGGTCACGTAGTCGTCGGCGCCGTTGAGAAGGTGATCGACCTTGTCCTTCAGTGAGCTTCGCACCGTGAGAAAGACGACCGGGATCAAACGCGTGCGGAAGTCCTTGCGCAGCTCGGTGAGGATCTCCTCGCCGGTGGTCGCACCGAGCATCAGGTCGAGCACGATGATGTCGGGACGCCAGTCGACCGCGGCCTCATGGGCGGCGTGGCCGTCGCCCACGGCGACGCATTCGAACCCGGCACGTTCGAGCACGCGCTTGATGAGCTTGAGCATCTGCTCGTCGTCATCGACCACAAGCACGAGATCCCGATTGGTCTGCGGGCCCTCCGACGGTGTCGCTCTGGCGATGCCCGCCCTTCTCATGACGGTCACGAGGTCCCCGCGGCCGGCTCCGAATCTGCCGCTCCCGCGCGGAGATGGCGCAGCTTGTCGGTGAGCTCGATCGCCCTTTCCGCGGCCGTCCGGATCTCAGCAATGTCCGCTTTGATGGCCGCCGGATCAGTGGTCTCGTCCGCGATCAGCTCGCAGTAATTGACGATGACCGCGAGCAGGTTGCGAAAATCGTGGATGAGCACGCGGTTGGGGTCGGGCTGCTCCGTCCCGTCGCTCACAGCCGCTTCACCAGACGCCACTTGTTCACCTCGCTCACCCGTTCGTAGTCCAGCTCATCGAGCACCTTGCGGGCGATCGCGAGGCCGCGGCCCACCTCGCTGGTCGGAGCTGGCATCGCGCGGGTGAGGTGATTATGAAGTGGTGGTCCCCAGTCGGTTAACAATGCGGTTAGCGTGTCGGACTCGAGCCTGAGCTCGAACTCGACTTTGGGTTCCTTCGAGCCCGGAGGGTGTGCGTAACGGAGCACGTTGGACCCGATCTCCGCCAGCGCCAGCTCGAACACCATCAGCGAGCGGTCGCCCACGTCGCGGCCGATGCGCTCGCGAACGAGCTCAACCGAGCGGTGGAGGGTGTCGAGACCGTCCTCGAGATGGGTGAGAGTGGCGCGGAACTCGAACGATCGGTCCGGCGCTGGGTCCTCAGAAATCAGTCAGGGCTTCCTCGACCGTGGCGTAATAAGGGAACACACGGTCCAGGGTGGTCAGCTCTAGCACCACCCGAACCTGCTGGTTCGGCGCCGCCAGTCTCAGATCGCCCTTCGAGCTGCGCACCTGTTTGAGCGCAGCCACCACCGAGCCCAGGCCAGAGCTGTCGACGAAGCTCACCCCTTCCATGTCGATCACGAGCCGGGGCTGGCCGTTCTTCACCGCCTCGCTGACGGCATCCTTCAGCGCGGGCGCTCCCGCCACGTCGAGGCGGCCTGACGGTGCCAGCACCGTCACGCCGGCGTCTGTTTGTCTGATTTCGACGTCCAGGGTCATCCGGAAAGCCTATATCGGCCGAGCCTGGATTCGCCCCCCTTACACTCCTGGGCTGATGGCCTCCGGAGATGGCGGTCGCGGGCAGCGCCTCTTGATCGTCGAGGACGAGCAGGCGCTGGCGAACGCGATGGCGCGCACGCTTCGCAGCCGCGGTTTCGAGGCCGACATCGCCCTGAGCGGCGCCGAGGCGAGAGAGCGGTTCGGCTCGGTCGACTACGCGCTCGTGCTCATGGACATTCGGCTGCCCGACGAGAGCGGCTATGGCTTGCTCGAGGAGCTGCACAAGAAGCGTCCGCCGCCGGCGGTGGTCATGATCTCGGGGGTTGACGATCCGGAGCTGGGCAAGGCGGCCGTCGAGCACGGCGCGTACGGCTACTACGTCAAGCCGGTCGGCGCCACCGAGATGTACCTCGCGGCCGTGAACGCGCTGCGGCGCCGAAGCCTCGAGCTCGAATACCGCGCCAACCTCGAGCGGCTCGAGTCGATGGTCGCTGAGCGCTCCGACCAGATGGCGCGCGCGGCCGCGCTGCAAGCCGGCATGCTGCCGGCCTCCCCGCTGCGAGGCCAGGGATTTGAGGTCGCCGCCTCATTCACTCCGGCACGTGAGATCAGCGGCGACTTCTATGACTGGCATCAGCCCAATCCGCGCTTTCTGGCGGTGACGCTGGGCGACGTGATGGGCAAGGGCCTGCCGGCCGCGATCATGATGGCCACGGTTCGAGCGGCGCTCAGGGGGTCGGCCGGCCTCGACGACATGGAGGAAGGCGTGAACCTGGCGGCCAAGGTCATGGCCACAGCCCTCGAGGTGAACCATGCATACGTGACGCTGTTCCATGCGGTGCTGGACACGGAGACAGGTGACCTCAGCTACATCGATGCCGGACACGGATACACGCGCATCCTGCGAGGGACGACAGGGCAGGACACGCTGACGCGGCGCAGCGCGCCAATCGGCATCTTTCCCGACAGCAACTTCGCGGTCGGCACCGAGAAGCTCGAGGTGGGTGACACGCTGGTGGTCTTCTCGGACGGGCTGATCGATCTTCGTCCGGATATGGCGACGAAAGAGGTGCTGCTGCCGTACGACGCGCGCCGCGCGCCCAACGTTCAGGAGCTGGTCGACATCCTCGCCCAGGGCTCGCGGAGCCGCGAGCTCATGGACGACGTGACGGTGCTGGCACTCCGCCGCCTCTAAACGCCCAGGTCCGAAACCGCGCCTTTGGCGCCAAACGTGCCGAATGAAAAGCGACGAACGGCGCGTTTGGCGTCAGACGTGGCGTATTGGGTCGCTCAGAGCCGACCTGACCTGTGCCACGACGACGCCGGCGCGATGATGGATGTCGGCGGCAGTGAATCGCAAGAGGCGAAAGCCGGCATTGATCAGCAGGTTCTGCCTGCGGTCATCCTCGACTAAACGCTCCCGGTGATTGCCGCCATCAAACTCGAGAACGAGGCGGGCCGACCGGTAATAGAGATCGGCCCGACCCACGAAGCGTTCCTTCGCGTCTCGAAGGTCGATCTGCACCTCTGGGTGCGGCAGGCCTGACTGGATCAGTAGCCACCGAAGCCGTGTCTCCATTGGAGATTCGGCTGGCGCGGCAAGGAGGGCAAGCGAGTGAAGTCGCCGCGAACCCGCTCGACCATTCGTTGCCTCGGCGTGACGCCGCAAAGCGGCCGGGTCCGCGATGCCTGAGGCGACTGCCATATCGATAGCCACGAGGGCTTCCACCGCGGGCCAACGGAGGCTGACTTGGGCTCAGATCAAGACCCAAGAGCCACGCAGCCGTTGCCCCCGCAAAGACGGACTCCGGTGGCAGCAATCGTTGCCATGCGGAAAGGAGACGCAACGGATCCACGCGTACACCCCTCCAGCAATAGAGCTTTGCGCCGAGACGTCGCCATGCCTTGCCTCCAAGCGCGCTTGAGGTCAGTCCGACCCCACGCGCTTCGTCCAATGTGAACGGCCCCTTCGTCAGCTTGGTGGGAATAAACGGTCTCCGCCCCATAGAGGCAGGATGCCGATAGGGTGAGGTTTCGCCAACCCGGGTTGTAAAGCACGAGATTTCACACCGGACTGGGATCCGTCTCCACTCCCAGCCAGCGCTCCAGGACCGCGGCGACGATGTGCAGCTTCACGGGTTTGGAGATGTAGTCGTCCATGCCAGCGGCGAGGCACCGCTCACGGTCGCCGGCCATCGCGCTCGCGGTCATCGCGATGATGGGCAGGTGGCGGCCGTCCTGCTCGCCGCGCCTAATCTCGCGGGTCGCTTCGTACCCATCCAACTCCGGCATCTGGCAATCCATGAGCACGGCGTCGTAACGCACCTTGCCGAGCACGTCGAGCGCTTCGTTTCCATTGCCGGCCACATCGGCTCGATAACCCAGCCGCTCGACCATCCGCACCGCGACCTTGAGGTTGGCGGCGTTGTCCTCGACGATCAGGATTCGCGCCCAGCGGTGACGCGCGGCCGGCGGACCCGTGCCCTCGCGATTGATGCGCCGCTTGGAATGCGCGGGTCGCGAGGCCAGCAGCGTCTGCAGCACGTCAAAGAGCTGTGACGGCCGGACCGGCTTCACCAGCTCGATGTCGACGCCCGGCACCGGCTGGTCGGAGCGGCCGGCCGAGGTCAGAAGTACGACCACCATGTCCTTCAACTTGGGGTCCGCGCGGATCTTTGCGGCGACGTCCGCACCATCCATCTCCGGCATCATCAGGTCGACGATCGCGACCTCGAACGGGTCGTCCTCGTCGGCCGCCGCGCGCAGCGCGCGCAGCGCCTGCACGCCGCCCTCGTAGCTGCGCTCACGTGTCCCCCATGAGTCGAGATAGCGCTCGAGGATGATCCGGTTCGTGCGGTTGTCGTCGATGATCGCAACCGCGGTGCCGGCAAGGCTTCCGACCGGCTGCGGTTCCGTGGATTTGACATCGGATTCGCGGAACAACGCCGTGAACCAGAACCGGCTGCCCGCCCCCTTTTCGCTCTCGACGCCGATCTCGCCGCCCATCAGCTGGGTGAGCATGCGTGCGATGGCGAGTCCGAGGCCGGTTCCACCATGCCGGCGGGTGGTCGAGCTGTCGACCTGCGAGTACGTCGAGAAAACACGACCCTGCTCGTCCGCGCTCAGGCCCACGCCGGTGTCGGAGACCTCGAACCGGATCTTCACCCCGGGCGTCATCGTGTCGACCTTCTCCACTCGCACGACCACTTCGCCGGAGTCAGTGAACTTGATCGCGTTTCCGACCAGGTTGATCAGTACCTGGCGCAGGCGGCCCGGGTCGCCGACCACGCCGTGCGGCACCTCCGGATCGGCGTCGAGGATGAGCTCGATGCCCTTGTTTGCGGCAGGTTCCGCGAACAGCTCGACGGCCTCCTCGGTCACGTGCTTGGGACTGAAGTCGATCGTTTCCATGCGCACCCGACCGGCCTCGATCTTCGAGAAGTCCAGGATGTCGTTGATGACGTCGAGGAGCGTGTCGCCCGACGTCCGAATCGTCTCCACGTAGTCCCTCTGCTCCTCGGAGAGATCGGTGTCGAGAAGCAGCCCGGTCATGCCGATGACCCCGTTCATCGGCGTTCGGATCTCGTGGCTCATGGTGGCGAGGAACTCCGATTTCATCCGGGTCAGCTCCTGGAGCTCCTGGTTGCTCTGCGCCAGATCGGAAAGCACGGCGGACCTGGCGGTCTCGGCGGCGGCGGCCGCGGCCCGGCTGCGCTCCAGGGCTGACACGACCCGGCGCACCAGCGTGCCGAGGGCAACAAGCACGAGGGCAGCGAGGAGCGCCTGCCCGGCATCGGCGGCGCCTGGGTTGGCAAGCGCCACGGCGACGATGTTCGCCACAGCCAGCGCGGCGCCGATGGCGAATTCGATGGTCGTGTAGTAGAGGGCCAGGAAGAGCAGAGGAAGGAGCAAGAACGGGAACGCGTGAAGGACGCTGGATCCGAACTGGGCCTCCAGAACGAACGCGATCGCGAGGCCGCCGATGGGTGAGATGGCATGCAGAACGCGTGGGACTCGCTCCCACGGGACGACGATCAGGGCTGCGCCCAGAGCCGCGAGGATCGCCGAGACCACGATTCCCAAGAGCGATCCCGTCGCCCACAGCGGATAGAGCGCCAGCGCGAAGCCGGCCAGGACCGGGATGGCGCTCACCCGCCTCCCTGCGTGAGGAGGCTCGAAGGGCACGAGCGGCGCGAGCACGAGGATGACGCCGATCGCCGCGGCCGCCAGGAGCGGGGGCGTGCCGGTGATCGGGGCCAGCCCGCGCACGCTGACCAGCCCTACGATCGCGAGTCCCAGGAACGGATAAACCCGCCGGGCCAGTCCATCCGAGCGGAGAGGGGATCTCATGGAGCCTGGCTAATTTAGGCCATCGAACCCGATGTTTAAGGGGGGTCGGCCGGGACCGGGGGCCCTTAGACTTTGCGTCCTGCGCACCTTCCAACCCGCCAGGGGGGGCGAGGCATTCGGGGTGTTGCCAGGATCTCGTCCACGGCCTTATGGGGTGCCGATGAAGACGCAAAGCCTGGTCCGTCGAGCCACACCCTTCGTCGGAATCGCCGCCGTTTTCGCGGTGGCGGTCGCCACCGGCGCCGCCGAGCTCCTGGCGTTCCCGCTGTTCCTCGTCGTCGTCATTTCGTCGGCTCTCTTCGACGACCGCGCCCAGCTGCTCACCGTAGGAGCGGCAGCGTCGCTCGCCGTCCTGATCCTCAGCGTCATCCACCTCGGGCCGACGTCCAACCTCGCTACTGCTGTCTTCGAGGTCGCCGTGCTTGCGATTGTCGCGGGGTCGGTGCATGAAGTCGTGCGCCACGTCCGCGCGGCGGAGGGCAGTGCCGAGAGGAAGGCTGTTGAGCTGGAGTCTGACGATGCCCGGCTCCACATGGTCATGGAGGCCGCGACGATCGGGTTGGGCGTGGTGGCCCATGACGGGCGCTGGCTGCAGGCCAACGAGCGGCTGGCGGCGATTCTCGGTCGTGGGAAAGGCGAGCTGACGCAGGTCGGTCTACTCGATGTCACCGCGGCGGGCGATCGCCACGCAGTCGAAGACGCGCTCGGCCAGCTCAGCCGCGGCGAGATCGTGCGTTGGGAAGGTGAAGTCCAACAGACCAGCCCGCACGGCCGGCCGATCCCGGTTTCCCTTGCCATCGCAGCGCTCAGCGACCAATCGAACGAGCCGATGCTGGTCCAGGTGACCGATATCTCGGCGCGCAAGCGACTCGACGCGATGCGCGACGCCCTGGTCGCTGTCCGCCAGGTGATCGTCACCGCGAACAGCTGGGAGCAGGGAGCGGCGGCGCTACTCGGCAGCCTCTGCACCCACCTCGACTGGGACGTCGCCCAGTACTGGAGCGTCGACGCCGAAAAACACATGCTTCACCAGCGGAGCTCGTGGCGCGGGGACGACTCCAACATCGGGGACCTCGACGACCCCGCTCGAAACCTCTCCATCGAGGCGGGCGGCGGCCTGGTCGGCCGGGTCTGGCAGTCGGGAATCGCAGCCGCCCTCGACGACCTGGCGGCGAACGACTACGAGCAGGCAAGCGCGGAACGCCGCGTCGGGCTGCGGTCAGCGGTCGCTTTTCCGGTCGTCAGCGGCGGATCGACCATCGGGGTGATCGAGCTGCTCGGGGGCGAGGTCCGGCACATCGACAACGACCTCGTGACCATGCTTTCGACCGCAGGTGTCGAGATCGGGCAGTTCATACACCGCGCGGAGACTTCGCAGGCACTGCTCCGAAGTGAGGCAGACCACCGCGCGATCTATGAACGATCCCCGATCGGAATCGCGCGCGTCAGCTCCGACGGCGAGCTGCTCGAGGGCAACCCCTCGCTGCTGCACATGCTCGAGCACGACATGGAGACGATGCGCTCCCAGGTATGGCCGGATCTGCTGCGTGCCTACGACCAGGCGGCGGGCCGCGCGCGGCTGGCGCCGATGCTGGCCGGGATCACCGACCAGCGCAGCGTCCAGGTGCGCGCCGCCACCGGGGGCGGCCGCTGGCTCTGGCTCCAGCTGACCGCGACCTCGATCCCCGACACGAGCGGCCGGCCGGAGCACGTGCTCGTGATGGTCGAGGACGTGACCACGGTGCGTGAGACTCAGGACAAGCTGGCCGAAGCGCTGGATTCACAGCGCGGCGCCAACACCACACTGGAGAAGCTCGACCGCACCAAGACCGAGTTCCTCTCCATCGTCAGCCACGAGTTCCGGACCGCCCTGACCGGCATCCAGGGGTTCAGTGAGCTGATCCGGGATGGCGGCCTCGAGTCGGATGAGGTTCGCGCCTACGGCGGCTACATATTCAATGACGCGGACCGGGTCAACCGCCTCATCGGCGACATGCTCGACCTCGACCGCATGGAGTCCGGCCGCATGAGCATCCGCCTGGCCGACGTCGACATCAACGAGGTGGTCAACGACGTGATGACGAGGGCAGCCTCTTCCTCATCCGTCGTCGTCGAGTTCAAGGCCGACTTCGATCCTCGACTCCCCGTCGTCACCGGCGATCGCGACCGCCTGGTCCAGGTGGTCAGCAACCTGGTCAACAATGCCGTCAAGTACTCGCCCGACGGTGGGACGGTGACTCTGTCCACGCGCGCGGACGGCGGCTTGGTGCTGGTCAGCGTCGCCGACACGGGTCTTGGCATCCCGGCCGACGAGATCGCCCACGTGTTCGAGCGATTCCGCCGGGTGAGAAGCGGCGCGGCCCAATCGATACCCGGGACCGGCCTGGGCCTCACGATCGTTAAGCAGATCGTCGAGATGCATGGTGGCAAGATCTGGGTCGAGAGCGCGGTCGGTCACGGTTCGGCGTTTCACTTCACCATCCCCCTGGCAGCGGAGACCGCGACGCCATTGCAGCGCCGCCATGCCTGATCTGGAGCCGGCGGGCGGGTATGCCTCTTCGATGGTGCTGGTGGCCGACGACAACGAGGTCGCGCAGCGTCTGTGCCGCCGCGTCCTGGAGAAGGCGGGCTACGGCGTGCTGATCGCATCGGACGGGCTGCAGGCGGTTGACCTGGCGCTGGCCCAGAACCCGAACGTCATCCTCATGGACGTCGCCATGCCTGGAATGGACGGGCTCGAGGCGATGCGGAGGATCAAGGCGGAGCGGCCCGAGATGCGGGTTGTCATCGCCAGCGCGCACTCGATGGCGAGCGACCGCGAGCGATTCCTCGCGGCGGGGGCCGACGACGTGCTCAGCAAGCCATTCCGGTTGGGAGACCTGGTCGCGGTGGTCGCGAAGCTGACCGCCAAGCCCAGCTCGTAGGTCGACACACATGAAGGACCTCACCGGCACCAGGATCGGCAGCTACGAGATCGTCGAGCGCCTCGGCGGGGGCGGAATGGCGGTCGTTTACCGCGCGGTGCAGCAGCCCCTGGGGCGAGAGGTCGCGCTCAAGGCCCTCTCCCCCGAGCTCTTCCAGGACGACGGCTTCGTGAAGCGATTCGAGGCCGAGGCGAAGACGCTCGCGAAGCTCGACCACCCGAACATCCTGCCGATCTACGACTTCGAGCTCACCGACGGCATGGCGTACCTGACGATGCCGCTGATCCGCGGCGGCACTCTGCGCGACATCCTGAACCGAGGACCCCTGGACACGCTTTCCGCGTGGCGCTACCTGCGCGAGATCGGCGACGGCCTGCAGCACGCCCACGACGCCGGCATCGTGCACCGCGATCTCAAGCCGACCAACGTCCTGATCCATTCAGACGGTCGCGCGATGCTCGCGGACTTCGGGCTGGCCCGCGGCGCCGGGCAGCCGACTCACCTCACCACAGTCGGCCTCGCCATCGGCACGCCCGGATACATGGCGCCGGAGCAGGTCATGGGCCACGACGTCGACCGGCGGGCCGACATCTACGCGATGGGAGTGCTCACCTTCGAGATGCTCACCGGCCGCCTGCCCTTCATCGGCGCCAACCGGATGGAGGTTGCCTACTCGACCGTCAACGCACCCATTCCGTCCGCGGCCAAGCTCAACGCGGTGCTCCCCGACGAGCTCGACGTGCTCCTGGGCAAGGTGCTCGCCAAGGACCCAGCCCAGCGACCGCAGTCGGTGAAGGACTTGCTGGCGCAGATGGCCAAGCTCCCGCAGCGGCGGGCGACGGCCGCGGCCGCTCCTGCGGGGCTGGCACGTGCGGCGGCCGGCCCTAGCCCGAGCCCGCAGCCGGCCGAGACCGCGGCGATGCGGCTGATCTCCGCGCCGCCACCCCAGGTGCACGGTTCCCCGCCGCCGACTCCGAGCACCGGCTCGTCGAGCGGCTCATCGGCGATCAGGACGTTGCAGATGATGGGCGTCAAGCCGGCTCGGGCTCGTGGCCGGTTCGTTCTCAACTCTCACGTCGCCAACCTGATTCACGTCGCGCGCGACGTCACCGGCGTGAGGTGGCCGGAGATCGCATACACAGCGGGGCTGGCGCAGTACCTGGAGCAGGATCCGCCCAACGACGAGCAGCTGGCGACGCCGGTCGAATATCTCGGCCGGCTGAACGAGGCGTTCGAGACGATTTACGGCGCTGAGGCGGAGGACCAGCTGCGGGCGTGGGGGCGGCGAGCGACAGAGCGGTGGCTGGCGGAAGGCAGACACGGCATGGGCGGCCCGAGAAGGCTCGTGCCCGGCCGTCAGCGCAAGCTGGCCGGGATCGTCAAGTCGTTCAGCGAGGCGATGGACAACGTGCGCGGTGAGCACACGCACGCGTGGCTGCAGGTCGACGAGTTCCAGTTCTGGCTCGTCAACTTTTCCAACATGTTCGCGCTGGGCCGGATCAAGACGGTGAAGTCGTGTCATGTGTGGGTCGCGACCATCGAGGCGATCCTGCGCTGGGCGGGTCTTGCCAATGACTGGTACGTCGAAGAGGTCGAGTGTGGGTGCGTGACGGGAACGTTCGACTGCGTCTTCGCGATCCGCTCAGTGGAGACGTAAGCGAATACGCACGCCTTGCACTAAACGCGCGTAATTCCATTCACCCATCCGCGCGTTTTGCGCAAGACGTACGAAATCGATGATGGGGCGAGCGTTAGGCGGATAAAGAGGAAGGCCCTCCACCGACGGGCGAAGGACCTTCAGAAAGGAGGGAGGGCTGCTTGGGCGGGGCGTCCCCGCCCCTTGATCTTAACCTGCCACGGTCCTCCAGGTCACCATGCCTTAACAGGCCGTCTTCGATCTGAAGGCGGTTAGAGTCGCTAGGTGGCCCGCTTCGCGATCGACGTCACCGCGTGCTGGAGACCGCAGCGGGTGGGCATGATCACGGTCGCGCTCGAGCTGGCCCGGGCCATGGTCACGAATCGGGATGGCGACCATTTCACGCTTTTGTGCAGCCGCGAGCGCCCGCCTGCCCTGGCCGACCTGGACTGCGAGGCGGTGCTTGCGCCCTACCGTCACGAGGTGGTGCTGAATACCCGCTGGCTGCCGGCGATCGAACCCCAGCTCGGCTGCAACGCGATTCTGTATCCGTACTGGCCGAGCCCACCCCGGCGTCG
>VBFD01000094.1:0-14132 GCA_005883585.1 Chloroflexota bacterium | reverse complement strand
GGCGGTACAAGCAAGAGCACATCGATATGGCGCGTCGAATCCCGCATATGTCGAAGATCGAGTTCGGCAAGGTCGTTGGGCTGATGGATGGATCGAAAGCGCCGTACCACCGGATCGCCGAACTTTATTTTCCGAACCAGGCGGAGCTGGGCAAGGCGGCCTCGAGCGCAGAAGCCCAGGCTGCCATCGGGCATGCCGCCGACATCGCATCGGGCGGTCTGGACGCCATGGTGGTCGAAACCGAAGATTAAGGCGGGCTCGCCCCCGTGCCAGCTATCACACTAGGTGGGTGACGGACGAGAGGGAGCTCGACCCGGCGACCGAGTTCCGGCAGCTCTACGACCAGCAGTACCTTTCGGTCTTTCGGTCCATCCGGGGCGTCGTCCTGGAGACGGCCGCCGCCGAGGACCTGACGCAGGAAACGTTCGTGCGCGCCTACCGGGCGCGCCACCGGTACACGCCGACGGCCCCGCCCGGCGCCTGGCTCCGCCGCATCGGCATCAACCTCGCGATCTCCTATCTGCGCCGGCAGAAGCTAGCGCGAGTGCTGCCCGCCCGCCTCTACATCGCGCCCGACCGCCGGGAGTACGACCGCGCTGAGGCGCGGGACGTCGTCACCAAGGCGCTAACCACCCTGAGCCCGAAGCTCCGAGCGGCGGTGGTCCTTCACTACTACGACGGGCTGACCCGCGAGGAGATCGCCTCGGTGCTTGGGGTTCCTCCAGGGACGGTGGCTTCCCGGATCGCAAAAGCGGTGGCGATCATGAGGAAATCAATCGGCAGCGATCAGGATCTTGGGCCGGAGCGTTCGAGTAGTGAAGGTGCCCTACGTGGAAGATAAACCCACACCGGGAGGGTTTCGTACACCCTCAGAAGACGACCTGGGCCGGATGATCCGGGACACGGTCGAGTCGTGGAATCCCCGTCGCGGTCCCGACTGGTCCGACGTCCTCATCCGGCTCGCCAACTCCGGACCGCCGGCGTGGCTCCTCTACACCGCCGCCAGCGCGGCGCTGATCGTCATCCTGATCGCGGCTTACCTGCTCGGCTCCGCCCTCCAGATCGGAGCCCTCGGACCGCAGCCGGTGCCCTCGAACCTGCACTAAGCACGGCTAGGGCGGCCCGCCCTTGTAGGGGTAGTAACCGTCGGCGTAGGGCGGGAAGACCCAGGCGTACTTGCCAGGAATTTCGGTCGCGGAACCGTCAGCGCGAACGATGACGAGCGGGTAGGTGTAGTCCTGGCCGAGATTGCGGTACTGGTCGTCGGTGCCGATCGCGATCGCCACGTCGCCTGTCCCGGGATTGACGGCCACCCGCATCGCCCAACCCGAGCCGCCGTTGTGCCAGACCTCGTTGCCGGTGCGCCAGTCGATCACGCGGATCTGAGCGACCGAGACAACGGGCCCGATCACCGCGAACCGGTTGTCGTCCGAGAACCCGTCGACCGCATCGACCGCGGGCAGGCTCTTGACGACGGCCCCGTCCGGCATGCTCCGAATCCTGGTCACGCCACCGTTGGCCCCGTTCTCGGCGATCAACGATCCGTCGCTTGAGGGAACGACGTTGAGCGTGGAGTCATACGACCAGTGGCCGAGCAGCGCCGCGTCTGAAAGGCGCACCGCCCACGAATCAGTCGAAAGGCCGAGGCCGGCTCGGACCGCGATCGCGAAGTTGCGTTGGAAGTTGCACTCGACCGCCTCCACACCGACCTGGCCGAGGCTGCCTTCGTTCGTGATGACGCCAACCCGCTTGTTTGGCGGTTGCCCGGGAACATCGACGTACAGGACCTCGTCAAAGGTTTGCTGGTCTTCGAGGACGAAGCAATGCGGCTCAGGGACTAGCTCGTGCATAAGCGGTGCAGCCAGTTTCACGGTGCCGCGCGGGTGGCCCTGCCAATCGAACGCTGTCAGCCACTGCGGGTTGGACGGCGCCGCGCCGTACAGGACCGGAACACCCGCCGGCACGGGTCCGTAGTCGTGCAGCAATGGTGACGAGGGCAGGGAAGTCGGAACCACGCCCTTCATGTGCTGGCCGGACGGGCTGAAGACCAGAACCGAAATCAGCGCCACCGCCAGGATCAGGATCCCTAGCGCGAACCCGCGTGCCATCCAATAAATACACGTTCATGCATGGCTGTTTGTTACGCCGAGAAGAAGGCGACCTCCTGGCCCAGTCCTTTCGCTCGCGCGGCAGGGATGACGACAGAGGCTGCGGCGAGGTCCCATAGCGCCAGGCCGTGCGACTCGAACAGCGTGATGCCCGGTTGGTCGGGGGCCTGCCATTTGCCCGCGAGGACCGAGCCCAGCTCGGTCACGCGCTCCCAATCGAACCGGCCGCTCGCTTGAGCCTGGATGAGGTCGCCGCTCTCGAGTCGGGCGGTTGCCAGCTGGTCGACCACGACGGACTGGGCCCGCGTCACCAGGTCGATCGGGATCTCGGTGCGGTTGGGAAAGTTGGAACCCGCCGCGATGACGAGGGCGTGCGGCTCGACCCAGGCGGCCTCGAGCACCGGCTCGGCGCTCGTGGTCATGGTGACGACGATGTCGGCGCCGCGCACCGCGGCTTCGGCAGATTCCGAGGCAACGGCGTGCAGTCCCAGCGCAGCCTCCCGTTCGCGTACGAACGCGACTCGATGCTGTGGATCGCGACTGAACGCCCGCAGCTCCCGGATCTCGCATACGCGAGACAGAGCCAACACCTGAGTGGTCGCCTGATGGCCGGTGCCGATGATCGCAACCGTGACCGGGGCGTGCGGACGCAGCGCCTTCGCCGCCACCGCGCTCGCCGCGCCGGTGCGAAACGTCCCCATCAAGTCGGCCTCGATCAGGGCGTGCAAGCTCCCGTCGAGCGCGAAGGCGGTGACCAGAAAGCGCACCCTGCCGCCGCCGATCGTGTAGGCCTTGAGGCCGGTGTACCCACCCGCGGGATACGACGCGAACATCACGTTGAGCAGCCCGCCCGGAGCAAACGCGCGCCGGCGGGGCTCGTTCTGGGCGTTGCCCTCGCCGAGCTCCCGCATCGAGCTCTCGACGGCGCCGATCACGGCGTCCATGTCCACAACCTGCCTCACGTCCGCTTCACGCAGCACGAGGGTCATCGCGGGGACAATACACACCCATGGCCCCCAGCTCACTCAATGTCGGGCTCATCGGGCTCGGCACCGTCGGCGGCCAGGTCGCGGAGCGACTGCTCACGTGGCAGCCGCAGCTCGCCCGGAGGGCCGGGATCGAGCTGTGCTTGCGCCGCGTGCTCGTGCGCGATGTCAAGAAGCCCAGGGCGGTCACCGTTGCGCCTGAGCTGCTGACCACGGACCCTCAAGACATCGTCGACGACCCCGCGATTCACATCGTGGTCGAGGTGGCGGGCGGCGACGAGCCGATGCGCGGATATCTCGAGCGCGCCATCAAGTCCGGCAAGCACGTCGTCACCGCCAACAAGGTGGTGATGGCAAAGCACGGGCCCGAGCTGCTCGACCTCGCCGCCGAACGCAACGTCGATGTCTACTTCGAGGCGGCGGTCGGAGGCGGGATCCCGCTCATCAGCACCTTCCGAACCGATCTGCAGGCCAACCGCATCGAGCGGGTGTCGGCCGTCATCAACGGCACCACGAATTACGTCCTCGGCCGCATGGCGAGCGCGGGCCTTGCTCTCGACGACGCGGTGCGTGAGGCGCAAGCCGCCGGGTTTGCCGAGGCCGACCCGACCGATGACGTGGGTGGATTTGACGCCACCTACAAGCTCGCGATCCTGGGGTCGATCGCCTACGAGATCAAGATCCGCCCTGACGACATCTTCCGCGAAGGCATCGAAGGTATCGAGCCAGTCGATTTTCGTTATGCACGCGAGCTCGGATACGCCATCAAGCTGATCGCCCACACGCAGCGGCATCCAGGAAGGGTCGAGGCGCGCGTCCACCCGGCGATGGTCCCGCTCGACCATCCGCTGGCCCAGGTCGAAGGAGCCAACAACGCGGTTTTCGTGGAAGGCGACCTCGTGGGGCAGGTGCTGCTCGTCGGTCAGGGGGCGGGCGGGCGGCCCACCGCGTCCGCCGTGGTCGGCGACCTGATCGATCTCGCCCGATCGATCCGCCGTGGTGTGCAGAGCCGGCCGTCGTTCGGCTTTGACGATCGTATCCGCGTGATCCCGATGGGTGAGGTCAAGACGCGGGCCTACTACCGCATCCGGGTCGACGATCGCACCGGCGTGCTGGCCGCGCTTGGGCAGGTGTTCGCGGAAGAGGGGGTCAGCATCTCGAGCCTGATACAGAAGGACGCGTGGGTGGAGAAGCAGACGGCGGAGCTGGTCGTAACCACCCATCCCGCCCCTGACGCCAGCTTGCAGAAGGCGCGCGATCGCATCACGAAGCTCGGCCCGGTGCACGCCGTGTCCGCGTTCCTTCGCGTCTATTAATAGATTGGGTGTAATCGCCCGTTACCGCGAGCACCTTCCGGTCGGGACTTCGACGCCCGAGGTCGACCTCCAGGAAGGCTCGACGCCGCTCGTCCCGAGCCTCAACATCGGGCGCGCACTCGGTCTCGAACGCCTCTACTTCAAGTACGAAGGGCTGAATCCGACCGGCTCGTTCAAGGACCGCGGCATGGTGGTCGCGATCGCCAAAGCCATGGAAGCCGGCAGTCGGGTGGTCATGTGCGCCTCCACCGGCAACACGTCGGCCTCGATGGCCGCGTATGCCGCGCGCACAGGACTGCGCGCCATCGTCGTCGTCCCGTCTGGCGAGATCGCTATGAACAAGCTGTCGCAAGCCCTCATGTACGGCGCCAAGGTGGTGGCGCTCAAAGGCAGCTTCGACGTCGCGCTTGACGTCGTGCGCGATCTCACCAGCCGCTACCCCGTGGCTCTCATGAACTCGGTCAACCCGGACCGCCTGGAGGGCCAGAAGACGGCCGCGTTCGAAATCGTCGACGTGCTGGGCGACGCGCCCGACTACCTGGTCCTGCCCGTCGGCAATGCGGGCAACATCACCGCCTACTGGAAGGGATTTCGCGAATACCACGCGGCCGGTCGCTCGACGCGCCTGCCGCGAATGATCGGTGCCCAGGCCGAGGGCGCGGCGCCGATCGTGACCGGCCATCCCATCGCGCATCCACGCACTGTCGCCTCAGCGATCCGAATCGGCAATCCGGCGTCCTGGGAGGGTGCGACCAGTGCCCGCGACGAGTCGGGCGGGCTGATCGCCGCTGTCACCGACACCGAGATCCTGGCCGCTCAGATCCGTCTCGCGAACACGGAAGGGCTGTTCGCGGAGCCCGCGTC
This sequence comes from Chloroflexota bacterium, assembly GCA_005883585.1. Classification (GTDB taxonomy): domain Bacteria; phylum Chloroflexota; class Dormibacteria; order Dormibacterales; family Dormibacteraceae; genus UBA10449. The sequence continues at coordinate 8,858 of VBFD01000094.1, read as the reverse complement.
GGCGGCGCCACTGGCGCTGCTCATTCGGCTGGTGATGGAGGGAAAAATCGATAAGGATTCGACCACGGTCGTGGTGCTGACTGGATCCGGCCTCAAGGATCCGGACGCCGCGCTGAAGAATGTCGAACCGCCGATCGAACTCGATGGTGATGCCCGTACACTCGCTAAGGTCTTGAAGCTGTGAAGGAACCACATCCGGCACGAGGGTCTGCGTAAATGCGCGTCCGCGTGCCCGGCTCCATCGCCAACATCGGCCCGGGTTTCGACTGCATGGCCATGGCCATCGACCTCTGGCTGGAGGTCGAGGCGGAGGTGGCGGAGCACCCGTCATGGGACTTCGAGGGCGAAGGCGCCGAGTACCTCGCCGCCCATGAGAACCCGTTCACCCGCCTGAATATGAAAGGCCGCGTCCGCAGCGAGATACCGCTGGGGGTCGGCCTCGGCAGCAGCGCCGCGGCTCGCCTGGCCGCCTCCGCCCTCAACAGCCCCTGGGACGTGAAGAGCCACGTCATCGACGCCGGCGCCGACGAGGGGCACCTCGACAACGTGGCCGCATCGGCCGCGGGAGGAATCCGCATCGTCACCGAGCAGTTCGACGAGAGGCTGCCCAACCCGGGTTGGGGGCTGGCGGTTTTCGTCGCCCACGCCCCGGTGCCGACCGAGAAGGCCCGCGCGGTACTGCCCGACTCGGTGCCGCTGGATTCCGCGGTTTACACGGCGGCGCGTACCGCGTTGCTCGTCCGTGCGATCACAGCCAAGCGGCCGACGTTGCTTGATCAGGCGCTTCGTGACCGCATCCACCAGCCACATCGTCTTCACCTCTATCCATGGACGCAGGACGTCATGGACGCTGCGGAGAAGGCGGGCGCTTACGGAGCGGCCATCTGCGGTGCGGGCCCCAGCGTCTTCGCGTTTTGCGCCAGCTCGCAAGCCCTGCGGATCGCCAAAGCGATGGCGGCCGCGGCACCACATCACGGCAAGCCCATGGTCACCCGCGTCACCGACAAGGGGATGTTCAGGACTCTGTGATCGTCCAGAAATACGGCGGTACCTCGGTGGGGACCGCCGCGCGGATCCGGCGCGTCAGCCGGCGCATCGCGGAGACGGTCAAAAGAGGAGAGCAGGTGGTCGCCGTGGTCTCAGCGATGGGACATACGACCGATCGCCTCATCGCGCTCGCCCAAAGCGTGAATCCTGAACCGCCTGCTCGCGAGCTCGACATGCTCGTCGCCAACGGCGAGACGATCACGGCGCCGCTGGTCGCGATGTGTCTCGAAGGCATGGGCGTGCCCGCGATCTCGCTCTCGGGCCTGCAGGCCGGCGTGCGGACCAGCGCCCACCATTCGCGCGCGCGCATCCATGACATCAAGCCCGACCGCATTCTCGAGGCTCTGCGCCAGGGCAAGGTGGTGGTGGTCGCGGGTTTCCAGGGAGTGACCGAGGACATGGAGGTGACGACGCTCGGTCGCGGCGGCTCTGACACCACCGCGGTTGCTCTGGCCGCCGCCCTGAAGGCAGACTCGTGCGAGATCTATACCGACGTGGACGGAATCTTTACCGCCGACCCCCGGCTCGTGAAGTCGGCGCGCGTGTCATTCATCCGCGCGCCGTCGAGATCGGCGAGCTGTACGGCGTGCCGATCCACGTGCGCTCGAGCTTTCATGGCGGCGTGGGTACGATGATCGTCGCCAAAGTGCCGATGGAAGACCGACAGCGCGTGCGCGGCATTGCGCAAGAATCAAACGTCGCCAAGATCACGGTCATCGGCGTCGCCGACCGGCCTGGGGTCGCAGCCGCGATCTTCGAGCCGCTTGGGAAGGCTGGGATCTCGGTCGATGTCATCGTCCAGAACATTGGTCGCTCCGGCCATACAGACCTCACGTTCTCAGTGGCGGAATCCGATTTGAAAGCGGCCGAGAAGCTGGTGAAGACGGCCGCTAAGCAGGTCGGCGCCTCCAGGGTTTCGTCGGCCGGCGGCATCGCCAAGCTTTCGATCGTCGGCACAGGCATGCTCGGCACGCCCGGCATCGCGGGCCGTATGTTTCGCGCCCTTGCCGATGCCGGTATCAACATCGAGATGATCAGCACGTCCGAGATCCGCATCACATGCCTGGTCGCGCGCGACCAGGTCGAGAAGGGAGTCCGGATTCTCCACAAGACGTTCGAGCTGGACAAGGCATAGTTGCCGGTCAATGTCGCGATAGTCGGCCCGGCCGGGTCGGGCAAGAGCACGCTGTTCAAGGCGCTGACCGCGGGTCGGGGCGCGGATGGCGTCGGGATGGTCGACGTGCCGGACGAGCGTCTGCAGCGACTGGCTGACGCGGTCAAGCCGTTGAAAGTCACGCCGGCCCAGGTGCGAGTCGAGGACACGCCGCCCGGGAGCCGGGCGCAGCGTGTCGCGTTTGCGCGCCAGGCAGATGTGCTTGTCAAGGTCGCGCGCTGTTTCGGACCAGACCCGCAGCCCGCCGCTGAGCTGGAAGAGTTTGCGCTCGACCTCGTCCTCGCCGACCTCGCGTCAGTGGAGCGGCGCCTGGAGCTGGTCGCCAAGGAGGTGCGTGCTGGAAAGAAGGATGCCGCGGCCGAGAACGATGTGCTCCAGCTCGCGAAGGCGCACCTCGACGCGGGCCAACCGTTGCGAACGCTTCCTCTCGAGCGCGAGCAGAGCGAGCTGCTGAAGAACGTGTTCCCGGTCACGCTCAAACCAACGGTGTTCGTCGCCAACTCGGCGGACGAGCTGCTCCCGGTCGGTGGCGAACCAGCAGCCAAAGTCGGAGAGCTCGCCGCGAACGAACACGCGCCGTTGATCGTGCTTTCGGCACGCCTCGAGGCCGAGCTGGGCGAGCTCGAGGCGGGCGAGCAAGCGGAGATGCGCGCGGGCTACGGCATCGACGAGTCGGGCCTCGGCCGCATTGCGCGAGCGGTGTGGGAAGCGGGCGGGCTCATCACCTATTTCACCGCGGGCGAGCCCGAGGTGCGTGCGTGGCCGTGCGAGAAAGATGCGCCGGCGCCGGTTGCCGCCGGCAAGATCCACACCGATTTCGAGAAGCATTTCATCCGCGCCGAAGTGACCTCAGTCGATGAGCTCGTCGCGGCGGGATCGATGGAGGCGCTGCGCACGGCGGGAAAGCTTCGCGTCGAAGGGCGCGAGTACAGGGTCAAGGACGGCGACGTCGTGTTCTTCCGAGTCGGACGCTAGAAGAGGGAGTGTCCCCCGAAGAACGAAACCCACATCAGGTTCCCGAGGAAGATCAAAACACCCACAACCAGTAGCAGCATCACGTATCGCATGACTGTTCTAACGACTCAGGCGCCAGGCTACTTGCGCTGACGACGGGCTCGTCAGCATGTCGATCCTGCGCCATCATTGAACTCATGTCGCTTCGATTCAGCCCTGCCCATATCTGGGTGAAGGTCGACGGCCGCGACGCCGTGCTCGGCCTCAGCGACTACCTCCAGGATCAGATGGGGGAGATCACCGCCCTCGAGCTACCCGATCTGGGCGATGTGCTGCACGCCAGGCGGCGAATGGGCCATGTGGAGTCCGAGGAAGCCTCCTCGCCGATCGAAGCGCCGATCAGCGGTGAGGTGGTAGAGGTCAACGCTGAGGCACTCGAGAACCCCGACATCGTGAACAGTGAGCCGTACGGATCGGGGTGGCTCCTTCGCGTCCGCCTCGACGACCCCAACGAGCTCGAGGACCTGATCAGCGAAGAGGAGTACGCGGAGCTCACGACCGAGGTCTGAAATCTCGGAAAACGTCTGTAAATGCTTGACAGTGCCCATATTCAGGGGTATAACTTCGTCCGGGACACAACATGTCGTAGCCCACGTCTCATTCGGTTGAGTCCCACGGCCCAACAGCAGGCAGGCGGTAAACCCCTCAAGGTCGCATCCCACGCTCCTGAAACGGCTCCCCCAACCGCCTGCCTGTTTTGAGACCTTCTAGACTTCGACCCCTATGAGTCGCAAGGGTCGCAAGAAGGGACGCAGCGCCAAGTACCGGCAGCCGGTGCGCGTCGCCGGCACTTCCTCCCAGGTCGCAAGTGGGACCCCGGCCGTAACCCGCTCCGTGTCCCAGGCCCGTGTCGGAGGCGACCAGGCCACCGTTCGGGCGGTGGAGCTGTCCCTCGGAGCCCGCAACACGATCGTCAGGGGACCCCGCGGCCGGATGGTCGTGCAGTCGGGGGACCCGTCGATCCCGCTCGACCACGTGCCTTATTTCACCAAGGATCTCGTGCGCCTGGCGGTGGTTGGCGCGTCGATGGTGGTGCTGCTGGCCGTCGGTTCGTTCGTCGTACCGCAGCTGGTCAAGTAGCTCCCGCGCCGGCGAAATGCGCCGCGTCACGCGGCGTTGAATTCGTAGACATGCCCGAGCACCGTCGCTAACCTTTCACGCGATGACTCAGCCCGCGGTCCACGTTCCGGCCTCATTGCGGGCAGAGGTCAAGTCTCTCGTCGTGCATCGCCTGCGGCGCACTCATAGAGATCCCGACTCGGACCATAAGCATCCGGTCAACAAGGCTCACTACGAAGAGGCGAGCTTTGGCGAGCGACTGGCAGACCAAGCCTCATCCGTGCTGGGCTCGTGGCCATTCATCATCACCCAGACCACGCTGATGATCGTGTGGGTGTACTTCAACGTTTGGGGGATCTTCGTGAAGCATTGGGATCCCTACCCGTTCATCCTCTTGAACCTCGTCCTGTCCTTCCAGGCCACCTACGCCGGACCGATCGTCCTGCTGGCGGGCAACAGGCAGTCTCAGAAGGACCGCATCACACTCGAGCACGCGGCGGACGAATCGGACAAGGGCGAGCAGCACATCACAAAGATCCTGACCGAGATCAAGAAAAACACCGAGCTCACGTTGCAGATCCTGCGCGAGCTCGAGGCGGAACCCGCCTGATGGCAGTTGAGACCGCCGTCCCTACCGCGAGGGAGAGAGTTGCCGGCCAGCACAAGCACCCCGTCAACCAGCTCTTTCATGACGAAGCCACCCTCGGGGAGCGGGTTGCCGACAAGGCCGCATCGGGAATCGGCTCGTGGTGGTTCCTCGGCATCCAGAGCGTGTTCATATCGATCTGGGTCGTCATCAACTCCATCGAATTCTTCACCCACAAGTGGGACGTTTATCCGTTCATCCTGCTCAACCTGGCGTTCACCATCCAGGCCGCTTTCACGGGTCCCGTGTTGCTGCTCTCGGGCAACCGCCAGGCGCAGAAAGACCGCCTTCGTCTCGAGCACACCGCCGAGGTGGCCGAGGCCGCCGAGAAGGCGACCCTCGAGATCCTCGAGGAGATCGCGCGCAACACAGAGGCCACCCTGCAGGTCCTGGACCACCTCAAGAAGCGGAAGACCGCAAGGGGAGCCTAACCGCCTCCCGGTACACTCAGCCCGTGCGGGTGATCCTCTTCACGGGCAAGGGCGGAGTGGGCAAGACCTCCGTCGCGGCCGCCACCGCCGTCGAGTGCGCGCGGCGCGGTTATCGGACCGTGGTCATGAGCACCGACCCCGCTCACTCGCTCGGCGACTCGTTCGACGTCGAGCTCGGCGCAGATCTAACCCCGATCGCGGCCAACCTGTGGGCGCACGAGGTCTCGTCGCTCCACGAGATGCAGCGTCACTGGGAGAAATTGCACGAGTACGCCGTCGAGGTGTTCGCCACGCAGGGTCTCGATGAGGTCATCGCCGACGAAGTCGCCAATCCTCCGGGAATGGACGAGATCGCCTCGCTGATGTGGATAAAGCACTACGCCCAGCGCGCCGAGCACGACGTTCTCATCGTCGATTGCGCGCCGACCGGCGAGACGCTTCAGCTCCTGACCTTCCCTGATGCCGCCCAGTGGTGGCTGGACAAGATCTACCCGTGGGAGCGCCGCGCCATGCGCGTCGCACGGCCGGTGCTGCAGCCGATGATGGGAATTCCGCTGCCATCGGACGAGGTCTACGCGTCGCTCAAGGACCTGCTGCTCGATCTCGGCGGGATGCGCAAAGTGCTCACCGACCCTGCGACGACGAGTGTTCGCATCGTCCTCAACCTCGAGAAGATGGTCGTGAAAGAGGCCAAGCGAGCGTTCAGCTACCTGAGCCTCTTCGGCTACGCGACCGACGCGGTGATCGTCAACCGCATCCTTCCCGACGAGCTGCACGACGAGCTCTTCAAGAAATGGCAGCGAATCCACAAGCGCTACGAGGTCGAGGTCGAGCAGTCGTTTGCGGGCATCCCCATCTTCAACGTGCCGCTGTTCGACCGTGAGGTCGTCGGCGTCAAGATGCTGGAGCGCATGGCCAAGGCGACCTATGGCGCCCAGGACCCGATCCAGCACTTCACCAACTCGAGCCCGCAACGAATCGACAAGGACGGGACCGATTACATACTCAGCATCAAGGTGCCGTTCGTCGATCGCTCAGCGGTGGACCTGAGCCGCCACAACGGGGAGCTGTACGTGACCGTAGGCAACTACCGGCGCGAGATCTCACTCCCCAACGTGCTCTCGAAGCGCGACACCGCCGGGGCGACGATCCAGGACGGCGAGCTGCGCGTGCGATTCACGCGTCCGGCCGCAGTGAAGGCGAAGAAGTGAGCCGGGACGGCGAGCGGTTGATCGAGCTCGTGAACGAACTGGGCACGCGTGTCAGCCAGCTCCTCACGGACATGGTCCCGCCGGCCGCGCAGGTGCACCTGCTCAACGCGCAGCGTGAGCTGATCACGGCGCTGATGCTCATCTACGAGCACCGGGTGACGACACCGCCGCCAGGCGGCCGCCGTCGCGTGGCGGCTGGAGAATCGCGCCGCGCAGTCCCGCGCCGCCGGCCGTCGGCACGCGCGGGCAAGATCCCGATCGAGTGAGAACCCCACGAACTCAGAGGCAAAGCCGTGAGTTCGCGGGGACCCCGCGGTGAATCAGTTCGTCGCCTTTCTTCTGTCGGCGGTGATGCTGGTGCCTGCCTTGCTGATCGCCATCCCGGTGCATGAGATGGGGCATGCCGCCGCGGCCTACCTGCAAGGAGATCGATCGGTTCGCTATTTCGGCTACTTCACGCTCAACCCGCGCCGCTTTCTGGACCCGATCGGTGTCATCGCCATTTTTGTGGCTTTGGTCGGATGGGGACGCAAGGTGCCAGTGCAGCCGAACCGGATCAGTTCCGTTCGCCAACGCCTCGTTCATGCGTTGGGCGGCCCGGTGGCGAACCTTCTGGTCGCGATCGTCCTGGGAGTGGCGCTGCGCGCGCTCATCGCGGCGGGCATCCGCCCGTCGCTGACGCTCTCATCCGGCCTGATCGCGTATCTCGTTTACGCGGTCTGGTTCCTCAACCTCTCGCTCTTTGCTTTCCATCTGCTTCCGATTCCCGGCCTCGACGGCTGGGACGTGATCGAAATCATCTTTCGCCAGCGCGCCCCGCGTTTCTTCTTCAACGCGTCGGTCAGGCGCCGGGAGATCTGGGTGGGCGCGGTGATCGTCATCTTTGTCGGCTCGCTCATCGGCTTTCCGGTCCTGAGCTTCGTGATGACCCCGTTCTACAAGCCGGCGAGCCTAATCTCTTTAGGCCAATGCACCGGTTACGGAGTTCCGGGATTCAACGCCCTGTATCCCTGCCTGCTGTAGGCAAGCTGATCAACCAGCCGCCCTATGCGGAGCTGGTTGAAGAGTTCGGCCGGGTCCAGGTCGTGGAAGCGATCCGCGAGCAGGTAGCCGCTGAGCGCGGCGACAAGGTCCTGGACGATGTGGAACGAAGCCGGCGTGTGTCGGCGCGACTCCGTTCGATCGCTGCGCCGCGACTCCAGTGGGTCATCAACGCCAGCGGGGTGATCCTGCACACAAACCTGGGCCGGGCGCCTTTGGCGCGATCAGCGGTCGACGCTCTCGCCGTGGCCGGCGGTTACAGCAACCTCGAGCTCGACCTCGAAACCGGCCGCCGGGGCGAGCGCGCGGATCTGCTTTCCGGCCTCCTCAACAGGCTCTTCGACTGCCAGGCGGCGCTGGTCGTCAACAACAACGCGGCCGCAGTGCTGCTCGCGCTCACCGCGTTGTGCAAGGGACGCGAGGTCGTCGTCTCGCGTGGGCAGCTGGTCGAGATCGGCGGCTCCTTCCGGATGCCCGACGTCATGCGGCTGTCCGGCGCGCGAATGGTCGAGGTCGGAACCACCAACCGCACGCGCGCGGCGGATTACGAAGAGGCCATCACCGACCGCACCGCGGCCCTCCTGCGCGTGCACACCTCCAACTACCGGGTGTCCGGCTTCACGGAATCGGCGCCGCTGGCGGACATGGAAGCAGTCGCGCGGCGACACGAGGTGCTGCTGATCGACGACCTCGGCAGCGGTGCGTCCGAGCCGATGGCGGACGAGCCGACGGTGGCCGAATCGCTCCAGCTCTCGGATGTGGTCACGTTCTCCGGCGACAAGCTTCTAGGCGGCCCGCAGGCGGGCGTCGTCCTCGCCCGAAGCGCGAAAGGTTCGGAGGCCGTGCGGAAGATGGCGCGCCATCCTCTCGCCCGCGCAGTCCGGATCGACAAGCTGACGCTCGCGGCGCTCGAGGCTACGCTGCGGCTGCGCCTGGCGGGGCACATTGAAGACATCCCGGTGGAGCGAATGCTGCGCGTGCAGATCGAAGAGATCCGAAGGCGCGCCGCCCTCTGGTCGGTGAAGCTCGAGGAACGCGGCGTGAAGAACACCCTGGTCCCTGGAGATTCCGCCGTCGGCGGCGGCTCGCTGCCGGGCCACGCCCTGCCGACAATGCTGATCGCCCTGTCCGGCCCGGCGTCGCGGCTCTCCACCGCGCTGCGTCGGGGCGAGCCGCCGGTGATCGCTCGGATCGAGAAGGACGCATGCTGCCTCGATCCGCGCACGGTCCTGCGT
>VBFD01000125.1:84872-107888 GCA_005883585.1 Chloroflexota bacterium | reverse complement strand
CGTATTCGTGAAGCTTCCCGTGCTGAGCGCACCACTCCAGTCCAGGTCGATGTCGACACTCCCAGTGGCGATCTCCTTGTCGACGGTCAGGGCTTGGACCACGTTTCCATAGTCGTCGATCTTCAGATGGCTGACGTCCAGCGATGCGGTTGCCGCGTCGAAGTCGAACGCCACGCTCCCGGGAGGGATGGCGACCGTCCAGAACAGACCATTGGGGAAGTCCGCGACCCCTGGGTTGAAGTCGTGAGTCTGCGAGCCACCCTGGCTCGTATAGATATCCAGTCAGATGAATGCGAATGCCCCGGTTCTGGTGTCCCCCTCGGTGCCCCTGTAGTCGCCCTTCATGAAGCGAACGTCGGCGGCCCAGAAATTGTCCGTCGTGACACCAGTGGCGGTGTCGGTTCCCTTTCCATTTCCGTTGATCTCTGCCACTCCAACCGAGCCCATGAAGTCGTAGATAGTGGAGATGTCACCGCCGCTGCCTTGGCGAACTGCGGCAACCACATGCCGGCTGTCGCCGCCGCCCCTCCCGCAACCGCGGCTGCGCCGATAAAGTTGCGTCTGGTCATCGCCCGCTCCCAGAAATGGGCGTGGCCCATATGGTCGTGGTTCAAAGTCATCCCCACCTCCTGTCGCAACCCGTCCCATCGCGGTTGCGAATCACCCGATAAGCGCTGGATTCGCAGCCGGTATAGCACCGGGTAGCACCGGCGTCAATGGGCGCGTTTAAGGGCCGACACTTGCTGGTCTAATGGGTGACGAATACGACCAGGAAGCCGGCCAGCGCGATGAGCGCAATAGCGCCACCGATCATGCCCATGCAGCCTGATGTCTTCTTGGCGACCGGCTTGACCGGCGGCGTCGGGTTGTACACCGACTGGACCGGCTGAGCTGGCATCGGCGACCCCGCGGGCATGACCGGCAGGCCGGCCATGGCGGAGACCGCGCCCGGGTAAGGCGTGGCGCCGGGCACCATCTTCGACAGATCGGCTCCAGGCGCAAGGCTCCGCTGCCACCCTGGGGCGACACGGTCGGCGACGCGACACATGGCGTCGTCAAACTCCTGCCCTGTCTGATAGCGATCTTCCGGCCGCTTGGACAGGGATTTGAGGATCACCTCTTCGAGGCCCATATCGAGCCCAGGACGATGCACCGATGGTGGTTTGGGCGGCGCCTGCACGTGCTTGGCCATCAGGGTGAAGGGGCCGTCCGCATCGGAGGCGGTGAACGGCGGCTGGCCCACGACCAATTCGTAGAACATGATTCCGGCGGAGTAAAGATCGCTTCGCCCATCGACCTTGCTCGACGCGACCTGCTCCGGTGACATGTACTGCGGCGTGCCGACAGTGGTTCCGGTCTTCGTCGCCGTCGAGCCTGCACCGGAGTCGTCCATCAGCCGCGCGATGCCGAAGTCGGCGACCTTGACGTCGCCCTCATCGGACATCAACACGTTCTCCGGCTTCATGTCGCGGTGGACGATGGCGCGCTTGTGCGCGTAGTCGAGCGCCTGCAGCACGCCGTGCATGACGGCGAACGTCTGCGGAAGCGCAAGCGTGCCCTGGTTGAGCACGTCGCGGAGCGACTTTCCACGCACGAACTCGAGCACGATGTAGTTCGCATCCCCGATCTGTTCGAGGTCGTGGACCTGTACCAGGTTGGGATGGCTGGCCCTGGCCATGACCTGCGCTTCCTGGATGAAGCGCTTCAATGCGGTTGGATCCGCGACCGCGGACAGGATGAGCTCCTTGATTGCGACCTCGCGGCCGAGCCCAGGCTGTTCGGCCAGGTAGACGGTGCCCATCCCGCCTCTTCCAAGCTCGCGCTTGACGATGTATTTGCCGATCCGGCGCTCGGCCGCTTGCGGCTGCGCGGGCTGCTGCTCGGCGGTCGGCGCGGCTGCGGCGGGAGCGGCTACCGGGGCCGGCGCCACTGCGGGTGCGGGTGGCGGGATGTGGGGCACCGGGATCAACCGCATGGTGGCTTCGACGGCGTATGGATCAGGGGGCGGTGGCGGCGGCGGCGCCGCGGGCGGCGGCCCGACGACCGGTTCAGGCGCCCAAGAGGGGACGACCGGCTTGTTCGGGTCGGGAGGGCTTTCCGGGTTCTGACCCGAATCGGTCATCTCGTCCGCGAGACTATCAGAGTAGATTCCACGGGAGGCCACGCTGCGGACGATCGTTTGAAACTATGGCGTTTTGGGGGCCACCGACCCATAATCGGCGCGCACAGACCAGCTTTTACAGGAGGGTTTCCATGTCGCAGATCCCGCCGCCGCCCCCCGGCCAGCCGACTCCAATGGGTGGAGCGGGCGCCGCCGGCAGCAGCACGAAGACGAATGTCCTTCTGGCCTATCTCCTATGGTGGGTAACCGGCCTCATCTTCCTGTTCGTTGGCAAGAACGATCCCGACGTAAAGTGGAACGCAGCACAGTCGGTCGTGATCCTCGGCGGCTTGTGGTTGATCGCGTTTGTGATCAGCTTCTTCCTACTACCGCTCGCCGGTTTAATCTGGTTTGTCGCGGCCGTCTACTGGGTCATTTTCTTGATTGGCGCCTTCCAGTACAAGGGAGGACACATCAGCGCGCCCGGTATCGGCCAGTTCACAAACCAGTACGTCGATCAGCTGGCGAACGCCATCAACTAATAGCGCAAACCTGATGGAGGGCCCCCATTGTGGGGGCCCTTTCATTCCGGCTCGAATTGCTCCAGAGCCTTTTCGATGCCTGCGCGCAGCTCATCGCGCTCTTCACGCAACAGGGTTGCCTCGGCCCTGGCCGTGGCCAGCTGATGCCTGAGCCGCTCGACCTCGGCGTCGAGATCCTTCACGCGCGGGTCGGGTCCGGTCGCTCCCTGGCGCGCCTCTTCGAGCTCCATGCGCGCGCGCTCGAGAAGTACTTTCAGCTCCCGCTTCTCGGCCAGGAGCCCCTGGACAAGCGACTCAGCCGGCTTTTTCGGCTCGCTCGACATAGCGACAAAGTCCTGGCTGGAACTCACGCAGGCGGAGGTGTTCCATCTCGCCGCGTAGATACCGAGCCTTGATCGCGAGGCTCTTGATGCCCTTGACGTCTTCGTAGGGGAAGCGGTAAAGCTTGCCCGAGTCGACGAGCAGGCACAGCGAGAGCTTTTCTCCGTCCTTTTCGATGACGTGCTTGTAGCACGGAACCGTGCGGCGGGCGACCTCCATCTTCTTGAAGCCTCCGACCCTGCCTGCGAGAACGTCGATCGGGCTCCGCATGCTGCATGACGAATGCTAGCCGAGGAGCGCGAGCTGCTCGGGTTCCGGCGGTGGCTTGAGGACGATCTGGCGCCGGTCGGAGACGCCGTGTGCTGCTCTTAGCCGCGCCACAGTCTTCATCGTCGACTCGCCGAACGCCGGCGGGAGGTAGGCGCGAGCTCGATAAGCCTGTTCGTAGCGCGGCACGAGCTCGGGCCAGTGCTTGCCCAGCACCGACATGAAATGCTCCCGGGTCCCGTCTTTCAGATGCAGCATCCCCGCCCAGAGCCCGGTGGCGCCTGCCCCTCGGGCGGCTTTGATCACGGCTTCGATGTGATCTGGGCGATCGGAAAGGCCCGGCAGTATGGGGGCCATGCCCACGCCCACGTCGATCCCTGCGGCGACCAGCTTTTCGATCGCCCGCAGCCGCTGCTTTGGATGGGCGGTGCCGGGCTCGGTGCGCCGCCAGATGTCGTCGTCGACGGTCGGGATGCTGAAGGTGATGTGGAGATCGGCGCGCCGAGCAAGCTCGGTGAGGACGTCGATGTCGCGGACGATCATCGGGCCGCGGGTGATCATCGAAGTCGGGTTCGAGAAATCACGCAGCGCCTGGAGGCACTGGCGGGTCAGCTTGTAGCGGCCTTCAGCCGGCTGGTAGGGATCGGTGGCCGCGCCGACGACGACGGTTTCCCTCCGCCATGACCTTCGGGACAGCTCGCCGCGCAGAACCCCGGCGACGTTGACCTTGATTCGGACCGTGCGGCCGTAACGATCGTCCGAGGGCCGGTCCGCGCGCAGCTCGAAGGCGCGGACGTAGCAGAAGGCGCATCGGTGCTCGCAGCCGGTATACGGGTTGAGCGACCAGCCAAAGCCCATGCCCTTGACCGGGTTGAGAGCCGACTTGCACTGAACCTCGAGGTACTCGACGTCGGTGCGGCGGGCCTCGGGCGACTCCACATTCCGATGATAGAACAAATGTTCGTAAGTGTCTTAACAAGCTGGGTTGCCGGCCGGTTTTCGATCGAATTGAATAGCCCGAGGCGCGCCGGTTGGGGGAGGAACCGGAAATCAAGGGAGGGCCCGCTAAAGGTGGGTCAGGTTTTCCGGCGGGCCTTCGGGCGCGTGCACGACGACGGGCAGAAGTCGTTGAGGATGCACTCCTCGCAGCGCGGCCGGCGCGCGATGCACACCCGACGCCCGTGCAGGATCAGCCGCAGCGACAACCCCGTCCACTCCTCCGGAGGCACCATCGACGTGACCTGCTGCTCGATCTTGACCGGATCCCGAGTTGAGACGAGCTTGATCAGATTGGTCAGACGGATGACGTGGGTGTCGACCGCAAAGCCCGGCTGGCTGAAGCCCGCCCCGAGGATGACGTTGGCGGTCTTGCGGCCGATGCCGGGAATCTTGAGCAGATCCTCCATGGTCGCCGGCACCACACCATCGAACAGCTCCACCAGCGCGCGGCCGGCAGCGATGATCCTCCGAGCCTTTACGCGATAGAAGCCGGTCGCCTTGACGATGGCCTCGACATCGGCGGGATCCGCGCCGGCGAGATCGAACGCGGTCGGATATCGTGAGAAGAGATTCGGCGTCACCAGGTTGACCATCTTGTCGGTGGTCTGGGCCGACAGAATCGTGGCGATCAAAAGCTGAAACGGACTCTGGAACGACAGCTCGGTCGCCGCCGGATACAGCTCCTTCAAACGCTGCACCGTGAGCAGCGCGCGCGTCCGCGCCCCACGGGGCAGGCGCGGCAGAGACGCTCCCCTCTTCGCCTTCGTCTTTGTCGTCCTAGGAGGCAAGGAGCTTGCGCGCCGCGGCTGCGACCTGTGCGCCCTCGGCCCGCCCGGCAAGTCGCGCGGTGGCTGCCTTCATGACCGCGCCGAACGCATTCGGGCCGTCCGGTTTGAGGTCGGCGATCACCTCACGGACCTCGGCCTCGACCTGCTCCGGCGTCATCGCCGCGGGTAGATAGCCGCGCAGGATCGCCATCTCCGCCTCCTCGCGCCGGGCCGCCTCTTCGCGCCCGCCCTTGCGATATGCCTCGATCGCATCCTGGCGTCGCTTGACCTCTTTGCGCGTGACCCGCTCAACGAGGCTGTCGTCGATGGACCCGGCCGCGCCGGCCTCTTTGGTGGCCCGCACCACTTCGCTCTTGAGCAGCGAGAGCGTGTTCAAAGCCAGCTCGTCACGGCGCCTTCGCGCGTCGACGAGCTCAGATTGAAGGCGATCGTAGAGGGCCATGGCGGCGATTGTCACACATGCACCGATCGTGGACCGATCACGGATAATCGGCGCCTATGGCCCTGCTGATCGGACCCTTCGTCGCCGCCGTCGGCCTCGTCGCCGTGTTCTTCGTCATGCGCCACAGATCGGTGCAAGAGAAATCGATGTACTCGGCGCGACGATCTCAGATCGAACGCAAGGTACGGGCTGCCAGGCAGCGCACGCTCGCCCCGACGAGCAAGCACGCGGAGCAAGAGGCGGCCCAGGCCGCGACCTTCGCCGCGCCAGGGATGGAGGCGAAAACCGCCATCCCGACCGCCACCTGGGGCCCACCCGCTGCCCGACCAGACATGGCGCCAGCACCTCCAGCGCCGCCGCCATCACAGGAGCAGCAGGCATGGGAGGTCGGGCCAACGGTGCCGCCCCCGCCGCCGAGCATGGCGCCTCCAAGCCCGCCGCCATACACGCCATCCGCACCTACGTACGCCCCGCCGCCCGAGGAAGTCTGGACGCCCGCCCCGGCTGAGTCCTTTGCGCCGGCACGGGCAGACCCCATGGCAGAACCCGTAGCGCCACAGGTATCGACTCCCGCCGGGGAAGGCGCTTCCTGGTCCATCGTCGGAGAGGCCAAAGGCGCCGCTGCCGAACCCGCAACTGATAAAAGGGACAAGAAAGACAAGAGGGACAAGGAGAAGCGCGGGCAGACAGGGGCTTCTTGGCAGCTCGCGGCCGGTGAGCTGCCAGGAGACGAAGGCGACGACATCGCCAAGAAACCAAGCGCCGCGATCGCAATCGCGCAGTACGCGGTGCTGGTGGTAGGGCTCGTCATGGTCCTGATCGGCGTCGTTGTCATGGTCGCCAACTCTCACGTCACCTGAGAGATTGGCCGCGGAGGGCTAGAACAACCCCGCTATCGCTTTCGCGAGCGCTGCTCCGCCGTCCGTCATGACCGTGTCGCTCGTCAGCACCCGATAGCCCATGGCATCGATGTCGTCCGCCGCGCCGGCATCGCGTGCATCGAGTACGAACGTTCCGACCACAGATCGGTACATCCGCGCCACCTCAATCGGCGACGCGTCCAGGCCGAGGGCGCGGAGCATCTCGACCGTCGGCCCCTTCAACGCAGCATCACCGACTATCGGCGTCACGGCCACGGTGCGCTCCCGCGGCAGCAGGCCACCAATCACTTTGAGAATGGGTCCGATCGAGATGAGCGGGTTCGACGGACCGACGACGACCACGTCCGCATCCGCGAGGGCCCCCTTCACCTCGGGAGTTGGTCGTGCCAGGTCGCTACCAGCAATGTCGATCGAACGCAGCGCGGGTACGAGGCGCTCGCGGACGAAATATTCCTGGAACGACAGCGTCCCGCCGTCGGTCACGAAGCGGGTACGGACTTTGTCATCGGTCATCGGCAGCACACGCGTGGCCAACCCAAAACGGCGGCAGAGCTCGAGCGCGGTCTCAGTCAGCCGGCAGCCACGGCTCAGCATCTCCGCGCGCAGCACATGCGTGGCGAGGTCTCGATCGCCGATGCGAAACCACGTGGGCTCACCCAGACGTCCGAGCGCCTCCAGGGTCGAAAACGTATCTCCCCTTTGCCCGTATCCCACAGACTCGTCGAACACACCGGCGAGCCGGTAGATGGTCGCGTCGACATCCGGGCTGACGAGGAGTCCCCAGAACTCGTCGTCATCCGCCGTGTTGGCGATGACCGTGAGGTCGCCTGGTGGAAGGAGCGCCTGGAAGCCGGATGCGAGCTTCGCCCCTCCAGTGCCTCCGGCGAGAACTACTACTCTCACCGGAACACGTCTTCCGAAGCAGGGCGAACGAGGTCTCGACCTTGCCCGTCACCGAACAGCTCCATGCCGCGGATGACCACCACCGGTGCGCGCGCCGTCTTGCGCATCACCAGCCCCGCGGCGGAAGCAAGGTCGTCTGCAATCGCGAGCACCGTTGCATGCATCTCCCTACCCGCGTCATCAGGCGCTCCGCGAAGGTCGATCAGCGCCGGCAGGCCGGCCACACCCAGCGCCACGTTGACAATGCCCAGGCGCCACGGACGCCCGAACGTGTCGGAGACGATGACGCCAACCTCGACACCGGATCGCTCCCGGATCCCTTCTCGGATGAGGCGCGCGCTCGCGTCCGGGTCGTCGGGCAGAAGAGTGACGACGTCCGGCTCACCAACGTTCGATTGGTCGACTCCGGAGTTGGCGCACACAAAGCCGTGGCGCGTCTCGGTTATCAGCACGCGATGAGACCGAAGGACACGCACGCTTTCGTCGAGGATCACCTGAACCAGGCGCGGATCCGGCGCGGCGATCAGCTGCTTGGCGATGCGCTTCGCCTCATCGCCGGCCTGCACGGTCGAAAGGTGGCGGAGCTTGCCCTCCGCCTTCGACACCACCTTCTGCGCCACCACCAGCACGTCGGCGGCCTCGAGCTTGGCCCGCGAGCTGATCAGGTCGCCGAGGTCATCACCGGGCCGGACCTCCGGAAGGCCTTCGACCGCGAAAAGCTCGATGCGATTCACACCGCGCGGCGAAGGCGCACGAGGTCGGCCGGCTCGTCTAGGTCGAGAGCCATCCCGGCCGAGATGTGAATCTCGAAACGCACGCCCGCGCTCCGCGCCTCGCGGCGGAAGGCGGCCAGGGAGTCCGCGCCGAAATGCAGCCCGATGGCGTGAGGCGGCTGGAGGTAGAGCGCATTGGTCCCGCCTCGACCGGTAGCCGGTACCGCCACCGCGACCGGCGGGGCGAACCGGCCCGCGACCGCGAGGAGCTCGCGCACGGACTTCTTGGTCACGAGCGGAAGATCGCTGGAGAGGAGCAGAACCGCATCCGCCCCGCGTTCGGTGGCGCGAACGATGCCGCGTTGGGCGGCGACGTTCTGGCCTTCTTGCCGTGGCTCGATCAAAACTTCGGCGCCCAAATCCGTCGCCAACGTAGCGGCTTCTTCGCTGCCCGCCACCACGACACGATGCTCGCCGGCCGCCGCGGCGCGGATGGCGCGCGTTGCGTTGCGGCGGGCAAGCGCCCTCCGTTTGGGCGGATCGAGTGCCGGGCCAAGCCGCTGCTTGGCGGAATCGAAGTCTTTGACGAGGACCACGACCCAGGTGTTCACCTGCCGCCCCACCTCTCACGGATACGGGGCAGTATCTGCTTGCTGTAAAGGTCGAGAAATCGCGCCTGATCGTTGCCCGGCGCGTGGAAGACGAGGTGGTTGAAACCAAGCTCCAGGTACGGCCGCAGCTGGTCGATGTGCTCCTCCGGATCGTTTGAGACCAGCCAGCGCTGATGCGCGATGCCTTCGGCATCACGGGCGAGACGCTCCATCTCGCGCGGATCGTCGACGTCGGCCTTGACGTCCGCGGGCAGCGCCAACGCCGCCCAGATCTTTGTGTCCTCCATGGCGCGCCTGCGATCTGAGTCGTAGGAGACCTTGACCTCGATCATCCTGTCGAGCGATGAAGGATCGCGCCCTTCCGCGGTCGCTCCCTCCGCGAAAGACGGCAGCAGCTGCTCAGAGTAGAGTTCCATTCCTTTGCCCGACGTGCAGATGAGACCGTCGCCTGCACGCCCTGCATACTTCGCAACCTGCGGGCCACCGGCTCCGATGTACATGGGGATCCGCTCTTTCGGCTTGTCGTAGATGGTCGCGTTTCGCGTGTGGTAGTACTCGCCGTCGAAGGTCACGCTCGGCTCGGCCCACAGCAGCTTGATCAGCTTGACGGCTTCGCGCAGGCGCGCGAAGCGCTCCTTGTTGTCCGGCCACGTGATCCCAAGCGCGCCCTCGTTCAAGTGCTCGCCAGTGCCCACACCCAGGATCATCCGCCCCGGATTGAGCGACCCAAGCGTCCCGAACGCCTGCGCAACGATTGCGGGGTGATAGCGGAACGTCGGAGTCGCAACCGAGGTTCCGAGCTGCACTCGTTGCGTGCGCTCGCCGGTAGCTGCGAGCCAGGCGAAAGCGAATGGCGCGTGGCCGTCGGAGTGCCGCCACGGCTGGAAGTGATCGCTCACGAAAACCGAGTCGAACCCGTTCCGTTCGGCGTCGACCGCGAAATCGAGAAGCACGCGCGGTGCGAACTGTTCGGCCGAAGCCTTGTACCCAAGCCGCAGCATGTCTATGTGGAACTCAGCGCCGGTAGTAACGCTTCCAGCTGAAGCCGACGCCGCCCGCGGCGGCCGCGAGCAGGACCACGACCAGTGCGATCAGGCTGCGGCTGTCGAACGTCGCGATCGCCGTCACCATCATCACCGCCAGCACCCCGACCGCCAGCAGCATGATGGCCACGAGGATGGCCGCGCGGTGGATCTTCACGCCGTTAGCTTAGAGGCCTGATGAATACGCCACGGTTCGTCCACCTGGAGTCGGTGACGTCGACCCAGGACGTCGCGCGGGACATGCCGATCGGCTCGGTGGTGTTGGCGGACCACCAGACTCGGGGCCGCGGCCGCCTATCGCACCGCTGGGAGTCGCCACCGGGAGCGGCGCTTCTCGTCAGCTTCGTAATCGCACCGAATCCGCTGCTGAGCTTGGCCGCGGGTGTGGCTGCCGCCGAAGCGTGCGGCCGCGGCGTGCGATTGAAATGGCCCAACGATCTCCTTCTCGACGGCAGCAAAGTGGGCGGCATCCTCGTCGAGGCATCGCCGGCGAAGGCTGTATGCGGAATCGGGATCAACCTCACGTGGGCGCCAGAGGGCGCTGCGCAGCTCGACGAGCCCGGGGATCAGCTCCTGGATCGGCTGCGCAACTCCATTGAACGGTGGACCTCCGCGCCGGCCGGCGAGGTCATCGCTCGGTGGCGCGAGCTGTCCGACACGATCGGCAAGCGGGTTCGCGTCGAGCTGCCCGACCGGAACTTCGAAGGAACCGCGTCGGACATCGACGCGGCCGGCAACCTGATCGTGGACGGGACAGCGATCAGCGCGGGAAGCGTGACTGTTCTAAGCGGCTGACAACAGCATCGCCAGCTCGGGCAGAACCTCGCCCGCACGCCCCCGGATGACAACCTCGGCGATCCGGTCCAGAGGCGTCGGCTCGGCGTTGACCACGATGAGAGTCGCGCCAGACTCGGCCGCGGCCATCGGAATGTGCGCAGCCGGGTAAACCACGAGCGAGGACCCGACCACCAGCATCACGTCGGCCGCCCTCGCCAGCGCGAACGCTTCCTCGACCGCGGGAATCGGCATCGCTTCGCCGAACAGGATGACGGTCGGCTTGAGAAAGACGCCGCCGCACGTTCTGCAGCGTGGTGGCATCTCGGCTTCGAGGCGGGCCTGGACCTCCGAGCGCGGCTCGCGCGACCCGCAATCGAGGCACTGGACGGTCCGCCCCGATCCGTGCAGCTCGATGACGCGCCGGCTGCCGGCGTCCTGGTGCAATCCATCGGTGTTCTGGGTCACCACCGCAACCAGGCGGCCCGCCCTTTCCAGTGCGGCGAGCGCAAAGTGGGCTGGGTTCGGACGCGCCGCGAGCACTGCGGGACCGCGCTCCTTCGCGACCTTCCAGTACGCACTCGGGTCCTGGAGGAAGTTATCGATCGAGGCCACCTTGACGGGGTCGTACTGAGACCACAATCCGCCTTCGCCGCGAAAGGTCGGGATGCCGCTCTCGGCGGAAATACCGGCTCCAGTGAGCGCGACCGCCCTGCGCGCCGTCGACATCAGCTCCGCGGCCCGCTCGATGCTCATCTTTTCTGAGCCGAGTAGGCGGACATCGCTGCCTCGGTCGGAAACGGCACCCAGGGCGATGACGCATCCTGGCGAATCGCGCTCACCCGGAACACCCTGAAAGTCTCCGCCGACTTGCCTTTGAGCTGGATGCCGGGAACCTGGTCGACGGCGACAAACTCTGCGCAGGCATCGAAGGTCGGCTGGCCGATGATCACCGTGAACGCTTCAGCCGCCCCGCAGAACCGCGACGCTGTGTTGACGGTGTCGCCGAGGGCCGTGTACTGCAGCCGGTCCTTGCTGCCCATGTTTCCCACCACCGCGGGACCTGTGTTGATGCCGACGCCCCAGCTGATCGGCGGCAATCTCTTGGCCGCCAGCCTGGCCAGCAGCGCCGGGGCCTGGTTGACCAGGTCATACGCGCAGCGCAGCGCGAGGAGCGCGTGGTCTCGCTGCTCGACCGGGGCGTTCCAGATGGCGACTATCTCGTCGCCGACGTACTTGTCGATGGTCCCGTCCCACTTGAAAATCAGCGCGCTCATCTCTTCCAGGTACTCCTGGACCACCGCCAGCACATCCTCGGCGTGCATCGCCTCGGACATGGCGGTGAAACCGCGGATGTCCACGAACAGCATCGTCAGATCGCGCCTCTCGCCGCGCGAGATGATCTCGTCGATCGATTTCGACGCCGCGAGCTGACGCGCGATACGCGGATCGACATAGTGGCCGAAGATCGCCTCCACCTTGCGCCGCTCACGCTCCTCCAGCACGTAGCGCGCACCAAGCGAGAACGACGCCGCCAGCGCAATAGCGATCGGGGCGTAGAGAGGGTCGCTCAAATAGCCGTTCTGTCCGAGCACGACGACGACGGCGAAGTAGGTGAGCAGGATGACGGCGGTGAGCAGCATTCCGTTCCGGAACGACAGCACGTAGACGAACAGGCCAACTACCGTCGACAGCAGGAGTATCGCGAGGTACAGCGAGATTGCCGGCTGCAAGTGGATGTATCGATCAGACAGGACGGTGCTGATCGCGTCGCCCATGATCCGGTAGCCGTAGTTCTGGTTGTCGAGCATGCATTTCTGCCGGGCAGCCGGGCAGAAGCTTTTGTCGTGCGGAAAGCTCACCGCCTGCGAGTAAACGTCGCCCGCATCGATCAGCTTCGTGCCGATGACGACGATGTGGTTGGTGATGACTTCCGGGTGCGGGCAGCTGGCGTTCAGAGCGTCGACGTATGGGCACGTGGGGCTTCCGCCCTTCGTGAAGTTGATCAACATCTGGTTCCCGACGAGCGGAATGTGGTGCGACCCGAAGGTGGCCTCGGTACCCGCTGGGTTTATCGACAGGGCCGAGCTGATGCCTTGCGAGATCCTCAACGCCTGCATGAAAGCGGGCTCCTGCGCTTCGTTCTCCGGACACGTGTTCTTTGGTCGCAGCTCCACCCCCCGGATCGAGTCGGCCGCATCAGGGATCGAGAACCCGCGCTCGCCGACCGCTGCCGCCACCGCCGCGAATTCAGGCCTGGGCGCATCGTCCGCGGTGCAGACCAGGACGACGTTGCCCGCCGACTTGATCGCCGACGTGAGCTCGGCGTCGGTGTTTTCAGTCGGATTCTCAGGATCGTTGAATGTGAGATGGTCGAGGACGACGTCGAACAAGATCACCTTCGGGTGCAGGCTCGCGAGGTAGTTGATCACCTTCGCGTGATAGGAGTTGAGCCAAGGGTAAGCGCCGAGAGAGTCATTTGATCGCTGATCGATCGCCACCAGGGTTATGCGTGGGTCGGCCGAAGGAGCGGGGAACAGCTGATCCTGGGCCGCGTCGAACGACCTGTTGATCACGCCGAAGTAACCGAACGCGGTGACCAGCATGCCCGCGATCAGGCCCGCCAGCGCGAAACGCCAGGCCAAGCGCCAGTCGCCGACCCGCTCGCGGACCATGCGCCGCTATCTTAGGAGGGGTGCGGCTGAGCGTCCTCGAATCGCGGCGGACGCTCGCGATCTACATCGCGGCCGGCGCATCGTTCGCCGCACTTTCGGCGCGCGGTCTCACCATCCCGCTCTATGCGCACGACCTCGGCGCGGATCGGTTTCAGGTCGGCGCTCTGTTCTCGGTGGGCACTCTGGCCGCGGCCCTGCTCTCGCTGCCGTCTGGACTTCTCATCGACCGCTTCGGCGCGCGATCGCTGCTGATCTTCTCGCTGCTCGTGGCCGCGGGCTCACAGCTCGCGGCCGCCGCCACGACGACGGTCCTCCCGTTGTTCATCTGGCAGATCGTCGGCGGGCTCGGCGGGGGCGCCCAGCAAGCGGCGCTGTTCTCGGCGGTCACGGAATCGGTGAAGAGCGGCCGACTCGGCCGAGCGATGGGATGGCTCACGTTCTCGATGCAGGCGGGTTTCTTCATCGGCCCGTCCATCGCAGGGGTACTCCTGAACTGGCTTGACATCCGGACCGACCTGGCGGTCACCACCGCGCTGCTCGTCTTCACCATCCCCGGCGGGCTCCTGGCGAGCGGCACGCGACAATCGTCCCGACGCGGGCTTTCCCTGCGTGAGCCCTTTCGCGCGCTCGTGGCTCAGCCCGCCTTCGTGCCGGTCGCGATCGGGCTGGTCGCGGCTTCGTTCGCATGGGGCACGGTCGGCGCGTTTCTCCCCATCTTTGGCAAAGAAGCGCTTCGGCTGCCTAGCGCTCAGGTCGGCCTCCTTCTCGCTCTGCAGGCTGTCGCCAACGGCGTGTCGCGAATCCCGGGCGGGATGCTGGTCGATCGCGCCCGGCGTCGCTGGCCGATCGTCTTCACCGGGGTCGTGGTCTGGTCGGCGGCCGCTATCGTCCTCGGCCACCTGACCGGCTTCTGGGCGCCGGCGATCGTGCTGGTCGTGGCGACGCCGTTCATGGCCACCGCATTCGTCGCGATGGGAGTGGTGTTCGCCGACCTATCCGCGGTATCCACGCGCGGCGTGACGATGGGGATTTACGGCACCGTGCTCTTCCTGGGCCTTTCCGCGGGCCCGCTCTTCTTCGGTCCGGTCGTCCAGAACTACGGCTATGCCGCGGGGTTCACCGTGTGCGCTGTGGCGGCGGTTGTGCTCGCGATCGTGATGGCCGCTTTCCACGCGGAGCCGCTCCGGCGACGCGCCGGGGTGAGGCTGCCTCCGCCGGCGCCCGGGACTTGAGGAGCTCGTCGAGCACATAGCGATAGCTGGGAAACGGGTGAAGAGCGCCGCCTCGGCCGTGGCCGCCACGCCGATGCTGATCGTCAGCTTCAAACCGCCGGGGAACGTGTGCGCCGCGACCTTGGCGCGGATGCGCTCGGCGAGAATGCGAGCGCCGGCGTCGTTCGTCTCATGCAGCACGAGCGCGAACTCCTCGCCGCCGTATCGCGCGCAGACATCGGACTCGCGGGCGCCTGTGCTCAGGATCGAGGCGAGCTCAGCGAGCACCGCGTCGCCGTGAAGGTGGCCGTATGTGTCGTTGACCTGCTTGAAGTGGTCGAGGTCGACCATCAGGAAGGCGATCGGCTTGTGGTGGCGGCGCGCGCGGGTCGTCTCTTTCAGGAACTGCTGCGCCAGCGCCCGCCGGTTCGGAAGCTTCGTCAGCTCGTCCGTCAGCGCGTTCTCTTCCTGCGCCTGGAACAGCTGCGCATGGCGGATGGCGATCGCGGCCTGCGATGCGACTCCGATCAGGAGGTCGCTCTGGTCCTCGGTCAGCTCGCGCCAGGCGTTCAAGTAGAGCTCCAGCGCGCCCATCAGCTGGCCGGAACGAGTAACGGGCACGACCAGCACGTGCTGCGGGTGACCACCCGCCTCGAGGCCGGGTGCGGAGTCTTCGGCGAGGCGGACGACCACCGGCCGCATCGCCGCGAGCGCCGACCGCAAGGGCTCTTCGTCCAGGGCGCGGACGGTGCCACGCGGGCGGTGGGTGAGGCCGTACTGAGCCTGGCGGCGCATCTCAGTCTTGCCCGGCACCACCAGGTACATCGAGCCGGCGACGGCACCCATGATGCGGCCCGCGTGCCGGATGGCGACGTCGAGGACCTCTTCGAGACCCAACGAGGAGTTGACCGCGGAAGCCATCGCCAGGAGAAGCGCCGCACGATCGCGGGCGCCACTTTCGTCTTCGAGCGCCTCTTGCAGCCGTCGCGTCATGCCTCGCATGCGCATGAGGGCGATCGTCAACAGGATCACCGCAATGATGAACAGCACCGAGGTGATCAAAAGAACGGACGCTATATCGGGCACGGAAACCCTCCCCGGGTTCGAACTTGCCATAGGGTAACGCCGCGGGGCGTAAGGTTGATCCCCGCTATCCCCGCTATACTCGCTCGCGACCTGGAGCCGATCTCTTTCGACGACCTACCACTCGGCGGTGAGTGGACGACCCGGCGGCGCACCATCTCGGAGGCTGAGATCGCGCTCTTTGCCGGGGTCGCCGGCGACTTCTCCCCACTCGCGATCGACGCCGGTCACGCCGGCGCGCGCTTCGCCCCGCCAGCCCTCCTGGTGGCGGTGGCCATAGGCCTGGGAACCATGGACATGCCCCTTCCCTCGGTGGCCGAATGGGAGTGGCTGAACTGGAAGTTCCCCCGCCCAGTGCGGGCCGGGGAGACCATCTACGCCCGCTGGACACTTACGCAGAAGCGGCCGCCCGTCGGCGGGGCACCCACCGCCATCGTCGTGTGGAGGGTGGACGTCCACACCGCCGATGGAGCCATGTGCGCGGAGGGGGAGGTAGGGGCCAGCGTGCGGCGCAAGGCTCCGGCCGCCCGGACCCAACCGGTCCAACCCGCCCAACCCGCCGACGCCGCCCAGGCCGCTCCGGCGTCGCGGAGGCGCCGAGGTCGGCGGTCGCCCGCCACGGCAAAGCCGGTGGAGCCGGCCCCGCCCCCGGTCGAGGTTGCGCCTACAGCGGCTGCCGAGAAGACGAGCACCGCCAGGCGGCGCCGGCGCCGGCGCCCACGTGCCGGCAGCTCATCCGGCCACGACGGCCAGCCCTCCTCGCCCCCTCCGGCGCCCACCGCCAGTTCCCCTCCGCCGTCACCGGCGCCGGTCACCGTGCCGGCTTCGGCCCCGCCAACCGGTGCGCTCAGCCGCGTAATGAAGAGGCTCCGCCGAACTTAGGCCGGCGGTTCCAGGGCCTCGATGTACTCGATGACGCGCCGGGTCAGCTGCGACGGAGTCGAAGCCCCGCTGGTGACGCCGACCTTCTGGGCCCCCTTGAGCCAGGCGAGGTCGAGATCCTCGAGCCGGTCGACCAGGTAGGCGGGCTTGTTGCCCAGCTTCTTGACCACCTCGACCAGGCGCAGGGAGTTGGAGGAGCGCGGGCTGCCGACCACGATCACGACGTCGACCAGCTTCGCGGCCTCCACCGCCGCCTCCTGCCGCTCCTGCGTGGCGCGGCAGATCTCGTTGTGGACCTCGGCTTGCGGGTAGCGTGACTTCACGCGGCCGATGAGGTCCTCCGTATCCCACACCGAAAGGGTGGTCTGGCAGGTGACGGCGATCCGATCGCCCTCGAGCTCGAGCGCATCGATGTCCTCCGGGTCCTGGACCAGGTGCACCTTTCCGGGTGCCTCGCCCACGACACCTTCGGGCTCGGGGTGTCCCTTGCGTCCGATGTAGACGACCTCGTAGCCCTTGCCGGCGAGATCGGCGACCAGCTCGTGCGTCCGCACGACGTCCGAGCACGTGGCGTCGATTGCGGTGAGGCCTCGCTCGACCGCGCGCTGCTTGACCTGGGGCGAAACTCCGTGCGCGGTGAAGATCACCGTGCCGTCCTTGATCTGGTCGAGACCTGCCAGGCGGTCGGGCGGATCGACCAGCGCGATCCCCTGCGCCTGGAGATCGTCTGTCGCGTGCGTGTTGTGAACCAGCATGCCGAGCATGTGCACCGGCCCATTGGTCTCTTCGCGCACCCGCTTGGCGATCCGGAACGCATCGACCACGCCGTGGCAGTAGCCGCGAGGGGTGATCCTGACGACTTCCATGGCTATCGAGTCTACGCGGACCCGTTCTTATCGATCTGCTAAGCTTTACTCATGGCAGAGCGAGTAAAGATCAAGCGGCAACGGGGTTTTACGCGTTTGTCGGCGAAACGCCAGATCACGCTGCCGATTCGCGTTGTTGAGGACCTCGGGCTTGAACCGGGCGATCAGCTGCGGGTGGACGCGGAGGGAGATAGGGTCATCCTGTCCCGAGCCGAAACAGTTGGTACACAAAGAGCCCATTCGATTCGGACAGCGGCCGGCAGCCTGACCGGAAGCTACGGCCCGAACTACTTGAAGAAGCTGCGGTCCGAGTGGCGCTGACCATCCTGGATTCAAGCATCGTGATCGGGCTTCTCGATAGATCTGATCAGCTTCACCAGGCTGCCACTGCGGCGATGCTGGCGCACGCCGGAGACGATCTCCGACTGCCCGCCTCGGCCTACGCCGAGTGTCTGGTGGGCCCCGCACGACGTGGCCGGCTGGTCGATGCGCGCGCTCGCGTGGCAGAACTCCAGCTTCAGATCGAGCCGTTGACGAGCACGATCGCCGAGCAGGCGGCACAGCTTCGGTCGCGGTTTCGGTCGCTTCGCCTACCCGATGTCTTGGTCATCGCCACGGCAGAGATGCTCAACGCCGACACGATCCTGACCGGCGACGCAGCTTGGCGCCGGGCCGATCCGCGAGTCGTCCTGGTCAGTTGAGACCACGCCGACAGGTTCTGTCGGCGACTAGCTCAACCCCACAAAAAGGTCCGGCTCTGGCAGCGCCGATCCTGGTTTGCCGCGCGCCAGCTGGTAATACTCGGTGCCGAATGCCAGCCTGTAGATCTGGTCGGCCATGTTGGCGAACCACGAGTTGGGATCGTTCTGGCTCACATGCGCGGCGAACGCGGCGCGCTTGCGGTCGACGAATTCGGTGACGTCGACTCTGGTGGTCACCAATTCATCGGGCGTGCCCTGGATGGTCGCGCCGATGGTGTCGTCGCGACGCGCTTCCTCGGGCATCTGCTCCCGGAAGGCCTGCATCAACGAGCGCGGGATGGCCGTGTAGTAGAGCTTCTTCGGCGTCCACGGCTCGCTCGAGCGCAGCAATGAATCCAGCGCGGCATTGGTCACGAAATGGGCCTTGACGTGGTCGGGGTGTCCGTAGATGCCGTCTTCCGCGTACGTCACCACGACCTCAGGCTTCTCCTCGCGCAAGATCGCCGCCAGCTTGGCGGCTGCCTCCGCGAGCGCTGCTTGGTGAAACGAGGTGGGATTTTCGTTGTCGGCGGTCCCGACCATGCCCGAGTCGCGATAGCCAAGGAACTCACCGCGGTCGACGCCGAGGATCCGGGAGGCATTCTCGAGCTCTTTCGTGCGCACCTCCGCCAGGTGCGGGCGCGTGGCTTCCTCGTCCATATTGTGGATCTCGCCCACCTCGCCGCGAGTCGCCGTGACGAGCACGACGCGATGACCGTCTTCGTGCGCCTTCATCATCGCGCCGCCTGTCGAGATCGCTTCGTCATCCGGATGCGCATGAACGAGGAGCAAAGTGCTCACGATCGCACCAACAGGTCGGCGAGCTGCTTGATTCCACCTTTGCCGGGACCGGGGATCGTGCGGTCAGCGGCAGCCTGCACCTCAGATGGCGAACCCTCGATCGCGATGCCAAGGCCCGCCCACGCGATCATCGAGGCATCGTTGCGGCCGTCGCCCACCGCGACCGACTCCGCTTGGGCGACGCCCATCCGCGAGCACAGGAACGCCAGCGCCGTCGCCTTGTCGCTTTCGACGCTGGTGAACTCGAGGTAGGTCGGCATGGAGGTGGCGGCGTTGAGCCTGCCCGCCCAGCGCCGGCGCACGTCCGGGAGCAGCTCCTCGAGCGTCGCACTCTGGGCGACGATCACGAGCTTCGGCGTTGTCGGTCCCATCGCCGCGTCGAGGTCACCGACCACATGGATCTCCATCCCGGCATGCCCCGCGTACTCGTGCGCCTCAGGCCGGTCGCGCGCCACCAGCAGCTGGTCGTCGCGGTAGGCCTGGATGTGGAGATCGAGTTCCTGCGCGTAGCGGATGACCTCCATCGCCAGGCCGTGTGCAATCCCATGGTCGAGAAGCATCTCGCCGCTCGGCAGCCTCACCTGCGCGCCCTGGTAGCAGACGATCGGCCCCTCGAGGCCGAGGCGGTGCACCCACGGAAGGGCGCCGGGGAACGGCCTGCCGGTGCACGCGATCACCTCCACGCCGGCCGCGATGATCCCCGCCAGCGCTGCGACGTCGCGCGGGTCGAGGTTGAGCCGGGCGTCGATGATGGTCCCGTCGAGGTCCAGCGCGAGCAGCTTGTACGCAGTAGTGACCGCTATCGCTTGACCTCGGGGTTGAGCAGATTCGGCGGTCGCCCACCTCGCACCGCCGTCGCCATGTTGCGCGCGGCCATCGCCGACATCTCCGAGCGAGTGCGCACCGTCGCGCTGGCGATGTGTGGCGCCAGCACCACGTTGGGAAGCGAGAGGAGACCAGGGTGAACGGCCGGTTCTCGCTCATACACATCCAGACCGGCACCGGCGATTTTCTTCGCGTTCAGCGCCTCGACCAGCGCCGCCTCGTCGATCACGGGGCCACGCGAGGTGTTGATGAGGATCGCCGTGGGCTTCATGAGGCCGAACTGAGCGGTGCTGAGCAGGTGATGCGTCTCCTGCGTCAGAGGCACGTGCACGGAAACGAAGTCGGACTCCGCGAGCAGCCGGTTCAGGTCCACGCGTGCGGCGGCCAGCTGCTGCTCGGCGTCGGGTGGCAGCGGATGCGGGTCGTAGTAGATGACGCGCATGTTGAAGCCCTTCGCGCGGTGCGCGACGCCGCGGCCGATGCGGCCGATGCCGACGATGCCCAGCGTGGCATTGAAGACGTCGTGGCCCAGCATCATGTCGATCGCCCACCCCTGGAACTTGCCCGACCGCGTGAAGTAATCGGCTTCGACGACGCGTCGCGCAGTCGCCATCAAGAGGGTGAACGCGAAATCGGACGTGGCGTCGTCGAGCACGCCAGGAGTGTTGGTCACCATCACCTTGTTTGCGGTCGCGGCCGCCACATCGATGTTGTCGTAACCAACCGCGACGTTGCTCACGATCTTGAGGCCGGGAGTCGATAGAACCGTCTCGCGAATGGGATCCATCAGCTGGCTTACGATGCCGACGCATCCATCCGCTGCGAGACGGATGCCTGCCTCGTCGAGCGGGCGGTCGGACGGATACGCCACCACCTCAGCGGCCTCCGCGAGGATCGAGGGACCGGGATCGAGTATGGGATGCATGAGGAGCACCCGCGGCTTGCCCCTCGTGCTCATGGATTCAGACCCAACTCCTGTGCGATCGGTTTGAGTGCATCGCGGACGATCTCCACGTGCTCGTCGAAGGGTATACCGAGGGCCTCCGCTCCGGCGATCAGCTCATCGCGATGCACACCGCGCGCGAAGGCCTTGTCCTTCATCTTCTTGCGCACGGTGCTCGGCTCGACCGAGCTCAGCGATTTGTCAGGCTTGACGAGCGCGCAGGCGATGATGAACCCGCACATTTCATCGACCGCGTTGAGCGCCTTGCGAATGTTCGAATCGCGGGGAACGTTCAGGTAGTCGGCGTGCGAGGCGATGTCGTCGAGGATGTCGTCAGGCCAGCCCTTCTCGCGCAGCATCGCGATCCCCCGCATCGGATGAAGCTCAGCGGTCGGGCCGGACTCGTAGTCCCAGTCGTGGATCAAGCCCAGCACCGCCCACCGCTGCTCGTCCTCGCCGAAACGTCGCGCGTACGCGCGCATCGCCGCTTCGACGCTGCGCATGTGCCGGCGGAGCTGCTCCGATTGGGTCATCGATGTCACGAGCTCCCAGGCCTCGTCACGCGTCGGAGTTGCGCTCAAATGAGTTGGGGCCGGAGTGCCAGCCGAGACATTTGGGCATCCAGGTGGTCCAAGCCGAAGGCGGGGGTGGACCTAGGAGGAGCGCATTCCTCTGGGGTCCCCGCGCGAAGCGCGGGAGGATGCGAAGGGCCGGGCCCCCCAACGCACGGATCGGGCCGCATGGGGCCCAAAGATCCGGCTGGCATCTCCGGTCTCAACTCAATATCTCCTTCAGGGCTGCGAGCAGGCGCTGGTGCTGCTCGCGAGTGCCAATGGTGATGCGGAACCAACCCGCGATCGGCTCACGATCGTAATGGCGGACGAGGACCCGGCGCTCACGCAGGGCATCGGCGACTGCGGCCGCAGACGAGTCCAAAGGCGGTTTGACGAAGACGAAGTTGGCCGCCGACGGCGAATGCTCAAAGCCTTCTTCACGGAGCTGCTCCTCGAGCCAGGCTCGCTCGCGGACCACGTAGTCGACGATCTTGCGGTGGTGCTCCTCGTCCTCGATCGCGGCCACCGCGGCGACGATGGCCAGGCGGTTGATGTTGTACGAATCCTTGACGGCGTCGAGGGCCACGATCGCCGCCGGGCTGCCGAGCGCGAAGCCGATGCGCATGCCCGCGAGTGCATACGACTTCGACATTGTGCGCAGGATGATCAGGTTCGGGAACTTGCCGATCAAGTCGACCTGCGACTCCGTCGCGAAGTCGACATAAGCCTCGTCGAGCACGACGACGCCGCGCGATCGCGCGACCACGCGCTCCACCGACAGCCGCCCGTGATGGGTGCCGGTGGGCGAGTTCGGGTTGACCAGGAACTTGAGCGGGGCCGGATCCTCGAAGAGGGCTTCCGTCCAGGTCCAGCCTTCGGCGGCCGGATGGGTTGAGGGAATGGCCTCGTGCACCCGGCACAGCGGCTCGAGCAGCGGATACGTCGGCGTCGAGTAGGCGACGCGATCGCCGGCTCCCACGAACGCGCGAAAGCACATCTCGATCAGCTCGTCGGCGCCGTTTCCGAGCGCGACCTGGTTCGCGTCAAGGCCGAAATGTGCGGCGATCGCCAACCGAGCCGGCGCCCCTGTCGGACTCGGATACAGGCGCAGCGATTCGCCTGCCGCGGCCTTGATCGCCTCGATGACCCTTGGTGACGGCGGCAGCGGAGACTCGTTCGTGTTGAGCTTGACCCAGTCCTCGCCGTCGGGCGGCTGCTCGCCGGGCACGTACGGGTGGTAGCCCTCGAGGGCTTTTTTCAGGAAGCTTTTCGACATTCGAGGAGAAACGTCTCAAAGGCGAGGCGCGGGCTGACGTTCTGCTCCAGATAGCCGAGCGTGTCGTACGACAGCTCGAGAAGGCGAGCCCAGCGGCCCTGCTCCCGGCCGCGACTGGCCAGCATGCGCCGGCGCAGCTCGATCTGCCAGCTCGCGATCGCAAACAAGGCAGGGTCCTCGACGTCGCCTTCGCTGCGCCGCCATGCCATCTGACTTCCGTCCAGCTCGGCCGCGACGCGCAGCGGCACATCGGCGGGGGCGCCGAAAACCTCCTCGAGGCGCCGCGTCCATTCCTCGTGCAGGTCGATGACCGTCTCGTCGCCGGCGACGCGCAATGTCCAGCCCGGCCGCCCTCGGGAGAGCTCGGCCAGAAGGCGCGCCCGTCCCGGTTCGACATCGAGCTTGAGCAGCAGGCGTTCGATCTCTAGCGCCGGGACCGGGTGGAAGAACAGCCGCTGGCAGCGCGAGACCACGGTCGGCAGCACGACGAACGGGTTGAGGCTCGGGGTGGTGAGGACGATCACGCGATGCGGATGAGGTTCCTCCAACGTCTTGAGGAGCACGCCCTGGTCTTGATCGCGAAGGCGACCGACGTTCGCGACCAGCGCCACTCTCCTCGTTCCCACCGCGGGCTTCAGGTTCAGGAACGCCTGCAGCGAGAGCTCGTGGAACTCCGGCGGCTTGTCGGGAAGGAGCCTGAGCTCGTTGATGGACAGCGCCTTGATGCGGTCGTCCTCCCAGTAATCGGGGTGGCGGTGAAGTGGCGCTTCAGGCA